>NZ_JBQENY010000010.1:0-261012 GCF_052044915.1 Sphingopyxis sp. 22461 | reverse complement strand
AGGAGGAACGCGCAGCGCGGGCCGGTAGCCCGTGCAAGTGATCCGACGCCCTCCGGAGCGCTTCTCACGCCGACCGCGAAGCGGCGGGCCGAATTTGCTCCAGCGCTTCGTTGCTCGTCGGTCACGATGGCATTCCATCGCTCCCTCCTCGCGCCTAGCGCTGAAGCAAATTCGACTCCGTCACGACACTTCCAATTGGCAGGGACTGGCTCTTCGGGCACGCGCCATTGCCAAGCGGACTACCGCGACGAATGCGGCAATCCGGATCTTCTTTTTTAGACGCCGGCGACGGCTGCGACTTCCGCCGCGAAATCGCTTTCTTCCTTCTCGATGCCTTCACCGAGCTGGAAGCGGACGAAGCCCTTGAGCGTCACGTCGGCGCCGACATCCTTGCCGGCGGCGGCGACGACTTCGGCGACCGGAGTCTTGCCGTCCATCACGAACAGCTGCGACAGCAGCGCGTTTTCCTTGCGGAACTTCGCGATCGAACCGTCGACCATCTTCGAGACGATATCGGCGGGCTTGCCCGACTGGGCGGCCTTTTCCTCGGCGATCGCGCGTTCGCGGGCGACGAGGTCGGCGTCGAGATCGTCGCCGTTGAGCGCCAGCGGGTTCGCGGCGGCGACGTGCATCGCCAGCTGCTTGCCCAGCGGTTCGAGAACGTCGGCACCGGCGGTCGATTCGAGCGCGACGAGCACGCCGATCTTGCCCATGCCGGGTGCGGCGGCGTTGTGGACATAGCCCGTGACGACGCCCGAGTTCACCGAGACGATGACGCTGCGGCGCAGCGACTGGTTTTCACCGATCGTCGCGATATTGCTGGTCAGCTTTTCCGCGACGGTTTCGCCGCCCGGATAGGCGGCAGCGGCGAGCGCCTCGATGTCCGAGATATTGCCGGCGAGCGCGACCTGCGTCACGTCGCGCACGAATGCCTGGAACTGCTCGTTCTTGCCGACGAAGTCGGTCTCGCTGTTCACTTCGACCATCGCGCCGCGCGTGCCGTCGGTGGCGACGCCGACGAGACCTTCGGCGGCAACGCGGCCGGCCTTCTTGGCGGCGGCGGCGAGACCCTTGGTACGCAGCCAGTCGATCGACGCTTCGATGTCGCCGCCATTTTCGGCGAGCGCCTTTTTGCAGTCCATCATGCCTGCGCCCGTGCGGTCGCGCAGTTCCTTGACGAGAGCGGCCGTAATTTCAGCCATGGAAAAATCCTTTCAAAAGGGGCGAGCCCATCTGGCCCGCGGGACGCCCGCGCGCATGGCGGGGCGATAAGTCAAAGGGATGACAGGGACGGCGTGGGCCTTGCCCGCGCCGTCCCGTCATGCCCGAGAGCGACTAGGCGTCGCTCTGACGTTCGGTTTCGGCGGCTGCTTCGGCCGGGACCTGTTCGTCTTCAGTCACCGGAGCGGCAACTTCTTCAGCAACCGGAGCGGCCGCTTCTTCGGCCAGCACGGCTTCGGCGGCGGGCTCGACAGCGGCGCCGAGATCTTCGCCGCGGTTCGCGCGGGCCTGCTGGCCGCCACGGGTCGCCGCCTGAGCAACCGCATCGCAGTAGAGGCGGATCGCGCGCGCGGCGTCATCGTTCGCCGGAACCGGGAAGGCGATGCCGTCGGGCGAGACGTTCGAATCGAGGATCGCGACGACGGGGATGCCAAGGACGTTGGCTTCCTTGATCGCCAGCTCTTCCTTGTTCGCGTCGATCACGAACATCACGTCGGGAATGCCGCCCATGTCGCGGATGCCGCCAAGGCTCATTTCGAGCTTGTCGCGCTCGCGCGTCTTGTTGAGCACTTCCTTCTTGGTAAGGCCCGAGGTGTCGCCCGAGAGCTGCTCTTCGAGCGTCTTCAAACGCTTGATCGAACCCGAGATCGTCTTCCAGTTGGTGAGCATGCCGCCCAGCCAGCGGTGGTTGACGAAGTGCTGACCCGAAGCGCGTGCGGCGTCGGCGATCGGACCCTGTGCCTGGCGCTTGGTGCCGACGAACAGGACCTTGCCACCGGCGGCCGACGAGGACGCGATGAAGTCGAGCGCGCGCGCGAAGAGCGGCACGGTCTGCGACAGGTCGAGAATATGGATGCCGTTGCGCGCGCCGAAGATGTACGGCTTCATGCGCGGGTTCCAACGGTGGGTCTGGTGGCCGAAGTGGGCGCCAGCTTCGATAAGATTCTGCATCGTGACGACAGGTGCCGCCATAGTCTTTCTCCTTCCGGTTGGTCCTCTGGAAAGCAAGAACCGAAGGCCCGCAAGCGGACGTTCCGGCACCGGTTTATGTGCGCCTTCCATGTGGAATGGGCGGGCCGTTAGCCGGGTTGGGGCAGAAATGCAAGGGGCGGATGATCAGCCCCTCCCTGTCGCGCAGCGATGGGGAGGTGGCAGCGCGAAGCGCTGACGGAGGGGCTAATGGCGCAACGTCGCAGCCCCTCCACCACCGCTTCGCGGCGGTCCCCCTCCCCATGCCTTCGGCAGGGAGGATTCTTCTGGCAGGCACCGCTCGGAACTCAACTCGGCGACAAAGCGACTCCGTTCGTCGCAAAAGTGTTGAGAACAAAACGGGAACATGGAACGAAAAGTCCAACGAAACCGTCGCTGGTTAACAAAAGGTTTCGCACACAGAAGCCGAAAGGACAAGATCATGGTTCAGGTCGCTGCCGCCCTCCTCTTCGCCCTCGCCGCCGGTCTCGGCGTCACGGTGATCCTGGCCATGCTCAAGAATAACGAGAATGCGATTCTCTCGGCGCTGCTCGGCGAAGGCGCCTTCCCGGCCGAAACCGCCCCGCAGTCGGGCCCGCTGCCGCAGAAGATGACGCTGCGCCGCTCGCCGGCGCGCCGCGATGCCCCGCGCCCGATCCATGCCGCGGCGCGCATGCAGCCGGCGCTCAGCCGCGCCGCTTGACCTTCGCATAGCTGGCAAGCCCGAAGGGCAGCATCAGCAGATAGAGCGCGCACACCGCGAGCAAAGTCTGCCAGGGCGCGGTGACGAGCGCGGCGCCGAGCAGGCCCACCCCCGCCAGCGCGAACAGGCGCCACGACCGGCGAAGGCGGATCGACGACCAGCTGTAGGTCGGGATCGCCGAGATCATCAGCATCGCGATGGCGAGCGCCCACGGCATCACGACATACCATTCGCGGAACAGGTCGTTCCCGGTGACCAGCCACAGATAGACGGGAACGAACGACAGCCCCGCGCCCGCGGGCGCGGGAATGCCGGTCATGAAGCCCGCCGATTTGTGCGGCTGGAAATCGGCATCCATACGCGAATTGAAGCGCGCGAGGCGCAGCGCGCAGCACACCGCGAGCGCCAGCGCCGCGGTCCAGCCGAATTTGGGCGCGTCGGCCAGCGACCAGAGGAACAGGATCATCGCCGGCGCGACGCCGAACGCGATCACGTCGGACAGCGAATCGAGCTCGGCGCCGAACTTGCTCTGCGCGCGCAGCAGCCGCGCGATGCGCCCGTCCATGCCGTCGAGCACGCCCGCGACGATGATCATCGTCACCGCCGCGGCCCATTCGCCGCCGATCGCGAAGCGGACGCCCGTCAGCCCCGAACAGAGCGCGAGGATGGTGATCGCATTGGGCGCAAAGGCGCGCAGGCTGACCCCGGCGATGCGGCGACCCGCGGCATCGGGAATGACCTGCTCGTCCTCGGTCATTTTATTGACCGATCCCGTCGATCGTCTCGGCGGTGCCGATCCGCGCGACGACCGTCTCGCCGGCGAGCGTGCGCTGCCCGAGCAGCACCTGCGGCGTCGTGCCCGCAGGCAGATAGACATCGACGCGGCTGCCGAAACGAATGAGGCCGACGCGCTGGCCGGTGGTGAGTTCATTGCCCATCGTGACGAAGGGCATGATGCGCCGCGCGACGAGGCCGGCGATCTGGGTAAAGCCGATGCGCACGCCATCGGCGCGCTCGACGACGAAATGCTGGCGCTCATTCTCTTCGCTCGCCTTGTCGAGGTCGGCGTTCACGAATTTACCGGGAATATAGACGAGCTTGCGCAGCGTTCCTGCGACGGGGGTGCGGTTGATATGGACGTCGAAGACGCTCATGAAAATCGACACGCGCAGCATCGGCGCGGCGCCCAGCCCGTCGGGGCCGGAGATTTCGGGCGGCGGCGGGACTTCGGCGATCTGGGTGATCAGCCCGTCGGCGGGCGCGATGATGACATCGCTCCCCACCGGGGTCACGCGCACCGGGTCGCGAAAGAAGGCACCGACCCACAAGGTCACGCCCAGCATCAGCCAGCCGATGATTTCCCAGCCAAGCAGCCAGAAACAGAGGGTCACGATACCGGCGATCAAAAGGAATTTGCGGCCTTCGGGATGGATCGACGGCCAGTGCCATTTGATACCGCCGCCGGGGCGGTTCGAGGATATGATATTGGACATGGCCGTTCTTCTAGGGGGCAGCTTCTATACTGACAATGGATAAGGCGCAGGGCCAGTTCCACCGGCAGTTGATCAATCGTCCCGCTTTGCCTAAGGCGCTCGCAACTCCGACTCCCCAAGGAAAAAGGCTGAACGCATGGGCAAGATCAAGGTAGCCAACCCGGTCGTCGAACTCGACGGCGACGAAATGACCCGGATCATCTGGCAGTGGATCCGCGAGCGGCTGATCCTCCCCTATCTCGACATCGACCTTCATTATTACGACCTCGGCATCGAGAAGCGCGACGAGACCGACGACAAGATCACCGTCGAGGCCGCGAACGCGATCAAGAAATATGGCGTCGGCGTGAAGTGCGCGACGATCACCCCCGACGAAGCACGCGTCGAGGAATTCGGCCTGAAAAAGATGTGGAAGTCGCCGAACGGCACGATCCGCAATATCCTGGGCGGCGTCGTCTTCCGCGAACCGATCGTGATGAAGAATGTCCCTCGCCTCGTTCCCGGCTGGACCGACCCGATCGTCGTCGGCCGCCACGCGTTCGGCGACCAGTATAAGGCGACCGACTTCCGCGTCCCCGGCCCTGGCAAGCTGCGCCTCGTGTTCGAAGGCGAGGACGGCACGCTGATCGACGAGGAAGTGTTCCAGTTCCCCTCGTCGGGCGTCGCGATGGGCATGTACAATCTCGACGATTCGATCCGCGACTTCGCACGCGCCAGCCTGAACTATGGCCTCGCGCGCCAGTGGCCCGTGTATCTGTCGACCAAGAACACGATCCTCAAAGCCTATGACGGCCGCTTCAAGGACCTGTTCGAGGAAGTGTTCAACGCCGAATTCAAGGCGCAGTTCGACGAGATCGGCATCGTGTACGAACATCGCCTGATCGACGACATGGTCGCCTCGGCGCTCAAGTGGAGCGGCAAGTTCGTCTGGGCCTGCAAGAATTACGACGGCGACGTCCAGTCGGATACCGTCGCGCAGGGCTTCGGCTCGCTCGGCCTGATGACCAGCGTGCTGATGACCCCCGACGGCCAGACGGTCGAATCCGAAGCCGCGCACGGCACCGTCACGCGCCACTACCGCATGCACCAGCAGGGCAAGGCGACGTCGACCAACCCGATCGCGTCGATCTTTGCGTGGACCGGCGGGCTCAAGCACCGCGGCAAGCTCGACGGCAACGCCGAGCTGATCAAATTTGCCGACGACCTCGAAAAGGTCTGCGTCGCGACGGTCGAGAGCGGCAAGATGACCAAGGATCTGGCGCTGCTGATCGGTCCCGACCAGAACTGGCTGACCACTGAAGGTTTCTTCGAGGCGATCGTCGAGAACCTCGAAGCCAAGATGGGCGCATAACAACCAAAAAGGTTGGGATAGTCCTCTAGCCAATCGGGGCCGGCCTGCATAAGGTCGGCCCTTATGGTATCGGAAACAGAAACCTCCGCCATCGGCAACGCGCTGGTGGTCCTCGGCGCCGCGGGCATCGTGATCCCGGCGTTCGCGCGCTTCCGCCTGCCGCCCGTAATCGGGTTCATTCTCGTCGGGCTGCTCGTCGGGCCGTCGGGGCTCGGCGCGCTCGCGGCCGATTACCCGTGGCTGAAACATGTCACGATCGGATCGACCGAGGATATCGCGCTGTTCGGCGAGCTCGGGATCATCCTGCTGCTCTTCTCGATCGGGCTTGAGCTGTCGTTCCGCCGCCTGTGGCAACTCCGCAAGCTCGTGTTCGGGATCGGCGCCGCCGAGCTGCTGCTCGCCGGTGCGATCCTCGGCACCGCCCTGCTCTTCGCCGGAAATCTTTCGACCGCCGCCGCCTACGGCCTCGGCATCGCGCTGGCGTTGTCATCGACGGCACTGGTGCTGCCGATAGCGGGCACCAAATCCGCGGTCGGCCGCGCATCCTTTTCGATGCTGTTGTTCGAGGATCTCGCGCTCGTCCCGATCATCTTCATCCTTGCCGCGCTATCGCCCGCGGCATCGGGCGACAGCGCAGAACTATTGCTGACGACCTTGTGGCAAGGCGCGGTGGTCGTCGCAGCGCTCGCGATCGGCGGCTGGTTCCTGCTGCCAAAGATCTTCGCACAAGCCGCGCGCGCGAAGGATCCCGAGCTGTTCCTTGCCGCGAGCCTGCTCGTCGTCATCGTCGCCGCGCTCGCGACCGCCGCGGTCGGGCTGTCACCGATCGTCGGGGCGCTGCTCGCGGGCCTGATGATTGCCGAAACCGAATATCATAACGAGGTCGAAGCGATCACTGCGCCGTTCAAGGGACTTGCGCTCGGGGTGTTCCTGATCAGCGTCGGCATGGGGCTCAACCTCAAGACAATCGCCGAACAATGGCCAGCGCTTGCCGTCGCGGTCGTCGGTGTCGTGCTCGTCAAAGCGTTCGTCACCGCCGCGCTTCTGCGCTTTTCGGGCGCGGCCCGGCGCGGCACCGCCGCCGAGGTCGGGCTGCTGATGGCGAGCCCGTCGGAAACCACCCTGATCGTGCTGACGACCGCCTTGCAGGCGCAGCTCATCAGCCGAAGCACTGCCGAATTCTGGCAGCTCGTCACCGCGATCGGGCTGACGATCACGCCGTTGCTCGCGCGTGTCGGCCACGATATCGCGCGGCGGATCGAGATGCGCACGGGCGACGCGCAAGCCGACGAAACGCCCGAAGGCCGCACCGTCGTCGTCGGCTTCGGCCGCGTCGGGCACACCGTCGCCGAACTGCTGCGCGAGCATGATCGTCCCTATGTGGCGATCGACGCCGACATCGATACGGTCGCCGCGGCGCGGCGTGATGGATTCAGCGTCCGCTTTGCCGACGTCGCGCGGCCGGGCAGCCTCGACAAGCTGGGCATCGAAAACGCACAGGCGATCGTGCTGACGATGGACGACCCGGTGCAGCAACTGCGCATGACGCGCCAGCTTCGCCAGAAATATCCCGACCTGCCGATCATCAGCCGCGCGCGCGACGCCGACCATGCCGCCGCCCTGTATCAGGCCGGGGCCAGCGACGCGGTGCCCGAGACGCTCGAAAGCTCGCTGCAACTCGCCGAAGCGGTGCTTATCGACCTCGGCGTCGCGATGGGGCCGGTGATCGCGTCGATCCACGACGTGCGTGCCAAAATGCGGCACGACATCATGGCCAAGGGCCAGCTGGAACGCGAGCCGCGCATCCGCAAGACCCGCCGCCCCATCGAGAGCAGCAAGAAGGCTTAACGCCCGCCCGCCGCGGGTGCCGGGACAGGCGCCGCGCCCAGGGCCGATGCATCGGCCAGCGTCATCCCCTTGGGCAGGATCGCCAGCGACCATTGGCGCGCGGGTGTCAGATATTGCTGCGCCAGCCGCTGGATATCGGCGGCGGTGACCGCCGAAATATCGTCCTGGATCGAGAGCGCGGCCGCGGTGACACGCGGGTCGCGCGTCGCGCCTTCGAGCAGGAACATCCAATAGACGTTGCCCGTCGACGCGCGCGCGACCTGTTCGCGGATCGGCCCCGCGTTGCGCGCCAGCTCGTCGGCGGTGATCGGCTTTGCGACGAGGTCGGCGGCGATGTCGCGGGCGATGCCATAGAAACGATCGAGATCCTTCGGCGCGAGCAGGCTGCCGACGAGCAGATAGCCGCCGGTGTCGAAGCCCGTCGGCCAGTGGCTGTCGACCACCGGACCATAGCTTGCGCCCTGTTCGGCGCGCAGGCGGTCGAACAGGCGGTCGTTGAAGATCGCCGCCAGCACTTCGAGCCCGCGCGCATCGCGCGGGCTGGCAAGGCCGCCGCCGGTCGGCCAGGCGGTCATCGCCGCCGCCTGCCCCTGCTCGCCGCGATGATAGGCGATCTCCGGAACCGTGACATGTTTCGCGAAATCGACGCGCTGGCCGGCGGGCGGCGCGAGGGTCTGGCGCGGCGGCAGCGCGCCGAGCGTCTCGGCGAGGATCTTCTTGTAGTCGACCGTTTCGAGGTCGCCGAAAATCTGCACCTCGATCGGTCCGCTGGCGAGCCGCGGTTCCCAGAAGGCGCGGAAGGCGGCGGGGGTCAGCGCCTCGATCTGCGCCTTGTCGGGCGCGGCCCAGCGCGCGTCATTGTTGGTCAACCAGCCGCGCAAATTGCGGTCGAGCACCGCGTTGGGGGTCGCGTCGTTGAGGTCATATCCGGTGAGGAAACCGATGCGCAGCCGTTCGACCGGCGCGGCATCCCAGCGCGGCTGCGCGAGCTTGCCGGCGATCAGCCGCATCTGGTCGGCGAGGTCGGCCGGCCGGCTTTCGGCCGACAGTTCGAACGCATCGTCGTCGATCGCGAAATTCATCTGGATCTGCCGGCCGTTGGTCAGCTGGTCGATCTCGTTCTGCCCCCACGGGCCGATCCCGCTGGCGACCAGCGCGTAATCGCCGGTCCAGAGCAGGTTCGGCGCGTCGGCGGCGACGCTGCGGTTGCCGGTGCCAAAGCGCACATTGACGCGCACCTTGCCCGGCTCGACCTTGTTGTTCGACACCAGCGCGGTCACGCCATTGGCGAATTCGAGCCGCTCGGCGCGCAGGCCGAGAAGGCTGCTGGCCGCGGTGATCGTTCCCGGCTGGCCGATGGCCGGAAGCTGCTTGAAATCGGCCTTCACCGTCGCCAGCCGGTCGTCGCGCGCGGTCACCGGTACCTTGAGCGCGGCAAGCACCGCGGCATCGCCGCCCGCCGCCGTCGGCGTCGTCAGCACGACGCGGGTTACCGGCGCGGCGAAGATCGCCTTGCTGATCTCGAGCATCACCTTCGGCGTCGCCGAGGCGCGGATCGCCTTGAACATATCGACCTGGCCCTGCGGGCTCGTCACTGTTTCGTTGATGTCGACCGCGCGCACCATGTCGTCGGCGAGCCGTGCACCGGGCTCGTTGCGCGCATTTTCCAGCTCCTTCACCAGGAACGCCTGAATCTCGTTCGCCTCGCGGTCGATGTCGGCCTGCGACGGCGGGTTTTTCACCGCGTCGGCGATCACGCCGCGCACGTCGGCGAGTGCGGCTTTCCAGTCGCTCAGGGGAACGATCGACGCCATCGTCACGTCGACGCTGCGGCTGACATATTGCTGCTCGACCGTCGCGACCAGATAGCTGCCGCCGCTGCGCGCGCGGTTTTCCAGCCGGCGGTTGACGAGCGCCTGCGCGATGAATTCGAGATAGAGCCGCCGCGTATTTTCCACCGTGTCGATGCGCTTCTTCCACGGGCGCACCATCGCAAGCGTCAGTGCGAGCGGCTGGTTCGCCTCGACGATTTCGCGCGCTGCGGGTTTGGCCGGGTCGGGTTTGCCGAAATCGGGATTGGCGGGATTGGGTCCGTCGGCTTTCCAGTCGCCATAATATTTCGCGACCAGCCCGGCGAGCACCGCTGGGTCGGCATCGCCGACGATGACCACGACCGCGCGGTCGGGGCGATACCAGCGATTGTGGAAGGCGGCGACCGTCGTCGCGCTCGCCTTGCCCAGCGACGCGGTGGTGCCGATCGGCGAGCGGTCGCCGAGCAATTGCCCTGCGAACAGATGCGCGTTGGTCGCGTCGGCAATGCGCTTTTGCGGGCCGTCGGCTTCGCGAAGCTCGGACATCACGACGCCGCGCTCGGCGGCGACCGCGAGTTCGGAAATGCGCGGTTCGCGGACCATGCCCGACAGCAATTTCATGCTTTCGTCGAGATTGGCGGGCGTGACGCTCGGCAGGTCGAGTTGATACACCGTCTGCGTCGGGGTCGTCTGCGCGTTCGAATCGCTGCCGAAGGTGACGCCGAACCGCTGCCAGATGCGCTTGGCTTCGCCGTCGGGAATATGCTCCGACCCGCGGAAGGTCAGATGTTCGAGCAAATGGGCGTAACCGCGCTCCTGTTCGGTTTCGAACATCGAGCCGACGTCCATGCGGACGCGGATCGACACCTGCCCCGGGGGCACGCCATTGTTGCGGACCGCATAGCGCACACCATTGGGAAGCACGCCGAATTGCCACGCCGTATCGCGCGGAATGTCGCTGCCGACATAAAGCCAGTCGCCGCTTTCCGCCTGGGCACCGGCGGTTTTCGTCGCCGTCCCTTGCGCGCCAACGGACGGCCCCGCCAGCAGTAGCGCGGCGGCAGCGCCGGCAAGGAGGATGGATCGGGTCAAACGAAGCGGCGCGCGCCGGGAGAAATAGGACATTGGCCCATCTTATCGCCTTCGAACCTTGCTGGCCACTGAACTGTCATGCGGCTTGTCCTGCGAACGCCACGGGCTTAGCCAGATGCGATGGATATCCCTTCACCAGCCGCCCCCCTCGCCGCGCTCGTCCAGATGACCAGCGGCATCGACCCCGCCGTCAATCTGGCGACGATCGACCGCGCGATGAGCGAAGCCGCCGCGCACGGCGCCGCGATGGTCTTCCTGCCCGAAATGTCGCTGCTCCTCGACCGCGACCGCGCGCGATCGGGCACGCACATGGCCCGCGAAGCCGACAGCCCCTGGCCCGCGGCGCTGCAGGCGATGGCGCAAAAGCACGGGATATGGCTGCACTCGGGATCGATGCCGCTGCTGGCCGACGATGGCGAACGGCGCGTCAACCGCAGCCATGTCATCGCCGCCGATGGCAGCATCCGTGCGCGTTACGACAAGATCCACATGTTCGACGTCACGCTGCCGTCGGGCGAAAATTGGCAAGAATCGGCCGCTTTTGAGGGTGGCGAGGCCGTCGTGGTCACAGAAACCCCGCTCGGGCTTTTGGGACTCAGCGTCTGTTACGATTTGCGCTTCCCCGAATTGTACCGCGCGCTGGTCGATCGCGGCGCGACATTGATCGCCATCCCCGCCGCCTTCACCGTGTCGACGGGCGAGGCGCATTGGCATGTCCTGATGCGCGCGCGGGCGATCGAAACGGGCTGTCATGTCGTGGCGGCGGCGCAGGGCGGCACGCATGAAGACGGCCGGCAGACTTTTGGCCACAGCCTTGCTGTCGATCCCTGGGGTATCGTTCTGGCCGATGCTGCGACGCCGGGCGATGCGCACGCCGAGACTTATGCGCTGACGCTGGCCCCCATCGACGCGGCCGCGGCCGGGCGCGCCCGCCAGGCGATCCCGCTCGCGCGATCGCGGACGAACCGCACCATCGCACTCTGACCCTGCATCGCCGCGCCTTGGCGACGCGTGGGTGTATCACCACCCGGAATAAACAAAGGGCCCCGAGCGAAGCTCGGAGCCCTTTGCGAAAGTCTGGCTAGCCAGATCAGCCGTTATTACGGGCTGGTCGGCTTGTCGTCGTCGTTGTCCGACGCGATGATGATGCCGCCAACGACAGCAACGAGAGCGAGGACAGCGATGATCCAGCTCGTGCTGCCTTCGAGTTCGCTCTGGCCGTCAACGGCCGAAGCTGCGCGGGCTGCGGGAGCAGCCGACGCGGCAACCGGCGCCGCAATCATCGAGGTCGCTGCGAGAGAGATCGCAGCTTTCTTAAGCAGGTTCATCATTTTCTCCGTCCACTGGATTACTTTTGTCGAATCACACCGGCGAAGTTTCCCCCGGTCTGCTTCTGCAGGGCCTTATTAGGCACGGCGTTCAGCAATTGCAACGACGTTTTGCCCTACCCCGGTAAATCTTAGTAAATCATAAATAGGGGAAAAGTTGTTGCATCGAACGCTACTTATCCGCGCCGTACACGCTCGAAGGATTCGCTCGTGACAGGATAGCCAAGATGCCCGGGGATGCAGAGATGGGCCTGCCCCTCACGCTCCTCGATCCATGGCGTGATGAGCTCGACCGGAAACTGGCCGGAATGCTCGGAAAAGCTGGTGAAATCTGCAACTTGTGCCAGGCGTTCGAGATTGCGTCGGGTGGGAAAGATCACCGACACGTCGCCGCGGTCGGCCATCGCCAGCGTGGCCTTCGCGCTCGCCCAGAAAATATGGCTGTGCTCGGCCTCCTCGACCGTGAGTTCATGGCTGTGCGGCGGCGCGGCGACGGCATAGAATCGCGTGTCGAACGTTCGCGCCTCTTTGAAATTGGGGCACCACCGCGCGAAGGGGACGAAGGATTCCAGTGCGATTCGGTCGCCGCGCGCTGCCAATATGTCCGAAAGCAGCGTTCCGGCGAGCAACGCCTGCCGCACCTCGGCGACGTCGCTTTCGGCCAGCGCCGGCCAACCGACCGCGAGGCCCGTTTCCTCCAGCGTCTCGCGCAGCGCCGCGACCCGCGCCGCGCCGTCGGCTTCGTCGATGCCCGGCCCGTAAAGACGCGCCACCCGATAATCGTCGGGATCGACGCGGCCGCCGGGGAACACGACCGCCCCGGCCGCGAAGGCCATGGTGACCGACCGCTTGACCATCAATATCTCGTCAGCGCCGCCGTCGTCCGCCGGCCGCATGATGACCAGCGTCGCGGCGGGAATGGCGCCGTCGGGCAACAGTTCGGCGGGCGGGGTCGTCGGCGTATCGGTCATGGCGTAAGCGATAACCGTGCCGCACCCCCTTGTCATCCCGGCATTGCGGCGGCACGCGGACGGGTGCAAGGTGACGCACGGCCAAGGGATCCGGGACGGGGAGCACGGCATTGGGAATCGTCGAGATTTTGGGCGTCGCGGGCAGCCTCAGCCTCCTTGCCGGCTGGCGGCTCTACCTCACCATATTGGCAACCGGCACCGCGATGCATTTCGGCTGGCTGCCGCTGCCCGAACATCTCGCCGCGCTGCAGGTGCTCGCCAATCCATGGGTGCTGGGCGTTGCCGCGGTCGGCACCATCGCCGAGTTCCTCGCCGACAAGATCGCCTGGGTCGATTCGATCTGGGATACGGTCCACAGCATCATCCGCCCGCTCGGCGGCGCGCTGCTGGCGCTGGCGCTGGTTGATTCGTCGGATCCGGCGTGGCAGGTCATCGCCTTCCTGCTGGGCGGCGGCGGCGCCTTGCTGAGCCATGGCGCCAAGGCGACGACGCGCGCGGTCGTCAACGTCAGCCCCGAACCGTTCAGCAACGCCGTGGTGTCGACCGGCGAAGATGTCGCCACGGGCGGCCTGCTGGCGCTGGCCATCGCCTATCCGCCGCTGGCCATCGTCATCGCAATCCTGCTCGCGGTTGCCGCGGTCATCGTCATCATCGCGCTGCGCCGGCTGCTGCGCAATATCAAGGCGACGTTGAAGCGCGCTTTGGGCGACGAAACGCCGCCGCCGATCGATGCTTAGTAATTTGGCAACATTCAGTTTATAGGCTGCGCGGACAGGGGGGCATACCAAACCCGAAAGGGAATGAGGACGCATGCCCCCCAAATCCATATCGAAGCCGATACGCGCCCCGCGCCGGAAGCATTTGCTGCTGTCGACCGCTGCCGCCGCCCTCACGCTGACGCAGGCGTCGCCGGCGCTTGCGCAATGCGTCTTCACCCCGACTGCCGGGAATGACACCCACGTCTGCAGCAGCGGCACCTCCCCCGCCGGCCTGAACGACCCGGGCGGCAACAACCAGCTGACGCTCCCTACCGGCGGAACCGGGACCATCGCCGGCAATGTGACCTTTGGCGGCGGGACCGACGCGGTCGTGATGGATTCGGGCCGTATCAACGGCGGGGTCGATCAGGGCAACGGCAACGACCGCTTCCAGATCAGCGCCGGGACGGTCACCGGACAGGTGCAGCAAGGCGAAGGCATCGACGATTTCGTGATGACCGGCGGCGAGATCAACACGCTCAACCAGGGCGGTTCGATGGACACGTTCCTGATGTCGGGCGGCCGCATCGTCGACGCGTTCGACGACGGCGACACCGCACGGATGACGGGCGGACGCATCGGCCGCGTCAATATGAAGCTCGCCGACAATCTGTTCGACATGTCGGGCGGCACCATCGACCGCAATCTCGTCGCCGGATTCGGCAACGACACGATCATCCTGTCGGGCGGCACGATCGGCGGCAATATCAGCGTGTCGGGCGGCACCGACAGCGTGATGATCACCGGCGGATCGGTCGGCGGCGACGTGCTGCTGAGCGTCGGCACCGACAGCTTCACCTGGGACGGCGGCGGCGTCGTCCACGGCACGGTCGATCTCGGCGGCGACAATGACAGCGCGCGGCTGGTGGACCTGACGGCGGCGCATCTTGGCCGGTCGCCGCGGATCACCGGCGGCGAAGGCAGCGACACGCTCACCTTCGACAATGTCACAAGCGGGGGAATCGCGCGCTTCGACGGCTGGGAACTGATCCGGGCCACCAACGATAGCGAACTGACCTTCGACGGTTTCCTGACGCTCGGCGATGCGGGGACGGGCACCGGCCGTTTCGAACTCGACGCGTCGAGCACGATCTTCGGCGGCGGCCTTCAGGGCGGGATTACGGCCTTTACCGCGGGGCAGCGCGCGACGCTGGTGAACGCCGGGCGCATCGACCTGACCAATGGCGGCAATACGCCGGGCGACAGCTTCACCGTGCGCGGCAATTATGTCGGCGACGGCGGGCTGCTGCTCATCGATACCGTGCTCGGCGACGATGCATCGCTATCCGACAAGCTGGTCATCGACGCGGGCGCCGCGTCGGGCACAACGGGAATCACCGTGCTCAACGCCGGCGGAACCGGGGGCGTCACGGCGCAGAACGGCATTCTTGTCGTCGAGGCGATCAATGGCGGAACGACCGCGAGCGGCGCTTTTGCGCTCAACCAGCGCGTCGCCGTCGGCGCCTATGAATATTTCCTGTTCCGCAGCGGCACGACCACCGGCACGGGGGACAATTGGTATCTGCGTTCGACGCTGCCGCCCCCGCCGGCACCCGCGGCCCCGCCGCCGCCCGAGCCCGCGCCCGCGCCGCCGGTGCTGACGCCGCCGCCACCGGCGCCCGCGCCCGAACCTCTGCCGCCCGAACCGCCGGCGCCGCCGGCCCCGCCCCCACCGCCCCCGCCGCCCGAGCCGACGCCGGTCGATCCCGACCCGGTCGACCCTGCGCCGCCGGTGACGGTTACCGATCCACCCCCGCCGCCGACGCCCGAGCCGCCCCCGGCGCCCGAACCCGCAGCGCCGCCGCCGCCTCCCGAACCGCCGGCCGAACCCGCGCCGCTGCCCCCGCCGACCCCCGACCCGGCGGCCGAACCGCCGACGCCCGACGCGACGCCGGTGGTCGCCGAGGCCGGCGAAGCCGTTCCGCTCTTCCGCCCCGAGGTCGCGGCCTTTGTCGCGGCGGTGCCCGTCGCGCATCATCTGGCGTCGGCGACGCTCGGCACTTTCCACGAGCGCCGCGGCGAGCAGGCGCTGCTGCGCGGCGGGGGCGTTCTGCCCGCGACATGGGGCCGCGTCTTCGCCGAAAATAGCGACATCAAATGGGACGGCGACGTCGCGCCCTCGCTCGACGGCGACCTCTCAGGCTTTCAGATCGGGCAGGATTTTGCCGCCTGGGGCGAGGATGGCGGGACGAACATCCGCCTTGGCGCCTTTGTCGGGCGATCGTCGACCGACGGCACCGTCCGCGGCGGCGCGCTCGGCTGGAACGACCTGACCGTCGGCCAGATCGACGTCAAGGCGACGAGCCTTGCCGGTTATGCGACGCTCGTCGGGACAAGCGGCTGGTACGTCGACCTGGTCGCGATGCACAGCTGGTTCGACGGCACCGCCGCCGCCAGTTCGGGCATGGCGATCGACGTCGACGGCACCGGCTGGACCGCATCGATCGAGGCCGGATATCCGATCGCGCTCTCGGGCAAGTGGACGCTCGAACCGCAGGCGCAGCTCTTGTGGCAGCAGGTCAAGCTCGACGACCGCGCCGACGCCTTCTCGACGATCGATTTCGCCACGGGCGACGTGCTTACGGGGCGCGCCGGGCTGCGCCTCCAGGGCGAATATGGCAGCTTCCAGCCCTATCTCCACGCCAGCCTGTGGCACGGCTTTTCGGGCGACCAGTCGACACGCTTCGGCACCGATCCGATCCGCACCGACCTCGGCCGCACCGAGGCCGAGGTCGGCGCCGGGCTGATCGCGCGCCTCGGGACAAGCGTCGCGGTGCATGTGAAGGGCGATTATGCCTTCGACGCCGACGGGCCGCGCAGCCGGCGCTATGGCGGCACGGTCGGGGTGACGATCCGCTGGTAGGCGGTCAGGCGGGGAGCAGTGCTTTCAGCGGGGTTTCGGTGTCGGCGAGCTGCCCGGCCGTCGCCACCAGCCCCGCGGTGACGATCATGCGGCCCTGGACATAGTCCCTGGTCGCATTGACGCAGTCGAGCGCGATGACCTTGCCCGCCTTGAGGTAAATGACCGAGAAGCTGCGCGTGGCGGGATCGCCGCGCAGCACCGCCTGGTCATGGCCGGTCGAGAGGCCCGCGGTCTGGAGCTTGAGGTCGTACTGGTTCGACCAGAACCAGGGGATCGCATGATAGGGTGCTTCGTCGCCGACGATGCCCTTTGCGACGACATTCGCCTGATCATTGGCGTTCTGCACCGATTCCAGCCGGATCTCGGCGCCCTCGGCGAAGTCGTTCACATGCGATGCGCAGTCGCCGATTGCATAGACATCGGGCAGGCTCGTCTTGCAGAGGCGGTCGACGCGCACGCCGTTGGCGCAGTCGGCCCCCGCGGCGATCAGCGGCTCGACCGCGGGCACGATACCGATACCGACGATGACGAGATCGGCGGGGATCACCTCGCCGTCGGCGAGGCGGACGCCGGTGACCTTCGTCTCACCCTCGATCGCATCGACGCACACGCCGAGCCTGAGGTCGACGCCATGGTCGCGGTGCTCCTTTTCGTAGAAGCGCGACAGCTCTTCGCCCGCGACGCGCGCGAGCACGCGGTCGAGCGCTTCGAGGAGCACGACCTTCTTGCCCGCCTTGCTCAGCACCGCCGCGGCTTCGAGCCCGATATAGCCGCCGCCGATCACGACGATCTGGCCCGCGGTTTCCGACGCCGCCTTCATCGCGTCGGCATCGGCGCGCGTGCGCACGCCCTGCACGCCGGGCAAGTCGCCGCCGGGGATCGGGAGCATGCGCGGGGATCCCCCGGTCGCCCAGACGAGCTTGCCATAACCGATCGTCTCGCCGCCATCGGTGGTGACGGTGTGCGCGGCCGGATCGACGCGCGCGACGCGCTTGCCGAGCAGCATCGTGACTTCGCGCTCGTCCCAATATTTGGCGGGGCGCAGCTGGATGCGTTCGAATTCCTTCTCGCCCGCGAAATATTCTTTCGACAGCGGCGGGCGTTCGTAGGGAAGTTCGGGCTCTTCGCCGATGATCGCGATGGTCCCTGCAAATTTCTGCGTACGCAGCATGATCGCCACCTGCGCTCCGCCATGACCCGCGCCCACTATCACCACGTCGAACTGCATCGTCTTCGTCTCCGACTGCTCGCCGGTGCCCCTCGCACGCGTCCGCGGGCGAGGCAAGCCGCCGCGGCCTCGTCATCACGAAAGAAAATCTTGAAGGTCGGCGAAGACCGTTCAGTCCGTCAGCCCGGCGAGCCATTCGGCGATCATCGTGCGTCCCGCCGCCACCGCGGCGGGTCCATGCCGCCGATGGAGGTCGCGCATTCCGTTCACGCTTCCGCCGGTTTCGTCGAGCGCATCGGGCCATTGGCGCAGCCATTCGTCGAACCGCGGATCGAGCCCCATTTCGCCGTGAAACTGCAGCGCCAATATATTGTTGCCGCGCCGGAATGCCTGATGCGGATAGGCGGGCGTCGACGCCAGCAATTCGACGTCATCGGGAAGGTCGAAGGTGTCGCCGTGCCAATGGAGCACGGGCACATCAGCCAGATGCCGCAGCGGCGAGGCGGTGTCGACGAAGCTCAGCGGGTGAAACCCGACCTCCTTCGCCGACCCCGGATAAACGCGCGCGCCCATCGCCGCGGCGATCATTTGCGCCCCGAAGCACACGCCGAGCGTCGGCCGCCCCGCGTCGAGCCGGCGCGCAAGCCGCCGTTGCTGGCAGGCGATCCACGGATGCGCGTCCTGCTCATAAACCCCCATCGGACCGCCCATCATGATGAGCAGGTCGGGCTCGCCCAGGTCGACCGCGCCGAAATCCGGGTCAGCGACATCGAGGCGCGTCAGCGCATATCCCGCGGCCTCGATCGGTTCGCGATATCCGGCGATCCCTTCGTGCGGGACGTGGCGGATGATGAGTCCGGTTCTGGTCTTTTGCTGCGGTGGCATTTCGGGCGATGAATCGAGTGGTTGCTGCGCTGTTTCGAACGCACCCTGTCTAGCCAAGTCATCGCCCCGATGTCACTCTACCAAAGCAGTAGAGATACTGTTGCGGCCCGTAGCTGAGCTTGGCTCCGTTCGCTACGGGCCGCCATTGGCTCCTCAGGCCAGCTCGGCGACAAGCTCTTCCAGTTCCGACCCCGTGACGGCGACCACTTCGCCCAGCTTCGCCGCGATGATTGCCGCCTGTCCGGGCGGAAGCCCCGCGACTGTCACTTCGATCCGCATATGCGTCGGCAGGACCTGCATCGCCATCGCGCTCGGCACGATCGACCGCTGCGCGAAATAATTGGCGACGCGCGGCAGCGATTGCGGGTCGAGGATCGCGTCGACGCGGAAGCGATGCATCACGCCGCCTCGCGCTGCGCGCCCGCGATCACCTCTTCGGCCATCTCGTCGGCGACGAGCGCGGGCGATCGCCCTTCGCGTGCCGCGCGTTCGAGCAGCGCGCCGACGCGCGGCGCGATTTCGGCGACGCGCAGTTTCACATCATCCGCGTCCTCGCCCAGATATTCGGCCGACACGTTGATGATCCCGCCGGCGTTGACGACATAGTCGGGGGCATAGGCGATGCCGCGTTCGAGCAGCAGCGCGGCGACGTCGGGGGTCGCGAGCTGGTTGTTCGCGGCGCCGCAGACGAGCCTCGCCTTCAGCCTGGCGACGGTCTCGCGGTCGAGCGCGCCGCCGAGCGCGCAGGGCGCAAAGATGTCCGCATCGACCGATGCGATCTCGGACACGTCGACGACCTCGGCACCATGCACCGCCTTCAGCCGGTCGCGACGCGCCGGATTGACGTCGGCGATCACCAGCCGCGCACCCGCGTCGGCGAGGCGGCGGCACAGGTCGGCGCCGACATTGCCGGTGCCCTGCACCGCCACCGTCAGCCCCGCCAGATCGCGCCCCAGTGCGAACTCGGCCGCGACCTGCATCGATTCGAAGACGCCCCTGGCGGTCCACGGCGACGGATCGCCGCCCGCGCGTCCCGCCACCGCGGGCAGTCCGGCGACATGGCGCGAGACCGAGGCGACCTCCTGCATGTCCTCGACCGACGTGCCGACATCCTCGGCGGTGACATACATACCGCCCAGATTTTCCACCGCGCGGCCGAACGCGCGGAACAAGGCCACCCGATCGAATTCGCCTTCGGGACGCCGCAGCACCGCCTTCGCGCCGCCGAGCGGCAGCCCAGCCAAGGCATTCTTATAGCTCATGCCTTCGGCAAGCCGCACGGCATCGCCCAGCGCCTGCTTCATGTCGGGGTAGGACCACAGGCGGCAGCCGCCCGCCCCCGGCCCTAATGCGGTCGAGTGAATCGCAATAAATCCGTCGAGCCCCGCTTCGAGATCATAGAGCCGCACGCATTCGAGCGGCGGGGCCAGACGGGCAAGACGGACGACCATGAAACATACTCCTTTGATTGAGCGTGCCTTGTCGCATTTCCGCCTTGGGCATTCTTGATCGATTATCGGCCACCCATGCCGAATTTTGCATGTTATGATCCGAATAATTACGATATGAGAATGAAATGACCGATCCTGATCCATTCGAGATAAAGATTCTCCGCGAATTGCAGCGCGACGCGAATCAAACGACGGCCGAGATCGCCGAGCGCGTCGGACTGTCGGTCTCGCCGTGCTGGCGCCGCATCGACCGGCTCGAGCGCGAGGG
This sequence comes from Sphingopyxis sp. 22461, assembly GCF_052044915.1. NCBI lineage: Bacteria > Pseudomonadati > Pseudomonadota > Alphaproteobacteria > Sphingomonadales > Sphingopyxidaceae > Sphingopyxis > Sphingopyxis sp. 22461. Next base: position 240,832 of record NZ_JBQENY010000010.1, on the reverse strand, counting down.
CTTCATCAAGAAGCGCGTCGCGATCATCGACCGGCGCAAGGTCGGGCTCAACGCGCATGTCTTCGCGCAGGTCAAGCTCAACGCCCATGGCCGCGCCAACCTCGACGAATTCAGCGCCGCGATACAGGGATTTCCCGAGGTGCTCGACGCCTATGTGCTGATGGGCACGACCGATTTCATGCTGCGGATCGTCGCGAAGGACATCGACGCCTATGAACGCTTCTTCTTCGACCAGCTGAGCAAATTGCCGGGGATACAGGAAATCAATTCGACGGTGGCGCTGTCCGAAATCAAGGCGACGACCGAGCTGCCGCTGGGCCAGGATTAGGCGGCGGACCGCCCCCGCTTTGCCCGTGCCAAATGCGAACGCCGAATCCTGCGCAAGGATGCTTGTTTTCATCCCGAGGCGCTGCTAGTGGCGCCCCTCGTTGCCGCTTTAGCTCAGTTGGTAGAGCACATCATTCGTAATGATGGGGTCACAGGTTCGAGTCCTGAAGCGGCACCACCTTCTCCCGCTGAAAATCGCCAGAGAAAAGCCAAGGCTTTGCGTCGCGGTTCCGTGCGCCCGGCCTATAGCCGATCCATGCGGAGCCAGGCCTTGTCGCCGATCCATGCCTTCGACAAGGCTTTGTCGGCAGCCGCGGCCTCCAGCCTGTTCCCCTGCGCCGCCTCGCTGCGGCCGAGCCCGTACAGCGCCCAACCATTGTTCGGCGTCTGCGCCAGCGCGGCGCGAAAGGCGTCGCTCGCTTCGCCATAGCGCCGCGCCCGGAACAGCGCCGCGCCCAGCGACTGCTTCACCGGATAATACCAATAGGCCGGTTCCTGATACGGAAGGCTGGCCTCGATCTCGATTGCCTGACGGTAAAAGCCGATGGCGTCGTCGGTGCGGCCCTGCACGCTTGCGAACCGGCCGCGCGCCACCAGCTCAGCCAGCGAGACCAGATCCCCCGCCGGCACGCCCTGGTCGATCATCGACTTCATGGCATCCGACGTCCGTATCCGGGTCATCGCGGCCAGTTCGCGATCGAAGGCCTTGCGGTCGCGAAGCCCGGCATAGGCGATACTGCGGGCGAAATGCCGCATCGCCGTCGGATAGGCGAGGCTCGGGTCGGGCGCCGGCATCGCCAATATGGCTTTTGGATCGGCAAATTGCGCCATCGCAAAATAGGGCGCCGCGTCGATCGACTGGATCCACGCGATCTGCGCCGAGGTTTTGGGATCGAGGACGGTCCGGAGCCGCTGCGCCTCGCGAATGGCGGTGCGCATGTCGCCCGCCATCTGCGCCGACGTCACGATGAAGTGGATATTGTGCGGATAATAGCCGTAGCGCACGAGCCCGTTGTCGCCGGCGCTGCGGATATATTCCTCGTCGGCGCGCGCGGCAGCGATGTTGACGCGGATCGAATCCGCGTGGCGACCGCGCAGCTGATAGATATGCCCCGGCATGTGGACGAGATGCGCCGCGCTCGGCGCCGACGGGTTCGCCAGCCGGTCGGCCGCCGCCTCGGCGCGCTGCGGGTCGCTGGCTTCCACGAGATGGATATAGAGATGGTTCGCCTGGACATGGCCGGGATTACGCTTCAGCACCGTCTCGACAAGCCGCACGGCCTCGCCGCTCCGGCCGACCGATGTTTTCTTGTCGGCCTCCCAATAGTTCCACGGGCTCGTATTCATCACCGCCTCGGCCGTGAGCACCGCCACATCGTCGTCGCCCGGAAACCGGCGCGCGACATCGAGCATCGCGTCGGCATAGCCGGCATCGAGCGCGGCGCGGTCGCTTCCCGGATCGCGCGAATAGCGCTTCGCGACGGCTTCGATCAGCGCCCGCTCCATCGGCGTGGCGGCGCTTCGCAGCGCCATCGCCCGGTCCATCGCGTCCAGCGCGGCACCGCGATCGCGCTCATCCATCGGCGCATTGATGTTGGGGCCGAGCGCGACGGCTTCGCCCCACCAACACATCGCGCAATCGCGGTCGAGCCGCTGCGCCGCGCGAAACGAGCGCACCGCGCCCGCATGATTGAAGCCATAGGTCAGGAGCAGCCCCTGGCTGAAATAGCGCCGGGCCTGATCCTTGTTCGTCGAGACCGGAAACGGCGAGGTCGCGAGGTCCGGAAAGAGCGGGATCGGCCTGCCCTCGCTCGCCGGCGCCGCGAACGCCGCCGCGACAAGGAGATTCTGCGCCAAGGACGAACCCGGCCGCCTCGCGCCGCAAAAGAGGGTCGCAAGCCGGCTCGGATCCAGCGCTTCGAGCGCGGCGGCCGAAAAGGCCGGCGGCGGCGCAAAGCTCGTCAGCGAAATCCCGATCCCCACTATCGCCGCGGCTTTGAATGGGCCAAGCATCACAATCCCCTTCCCCAAAAGGTGACCAGAAACAGCAACGCCCAAATATCACGAATAGATTACGCGCCAAAACCGAATCTTCATCGCATTCTAATCCACTAATATTCAACGCAAGTTCGGATAACATTTATTCGAGCGCGCCTGCTCAGCCTCGAATGACTTGGGGAATTTTCGCCGCGGGGATGCCCTCGCCCCGCCGCGATCCACAGAGACCGCGGCGGGGCGAGGGCAACGGAGCCCGGCGATCAGGTCTTCGTCGAAGCCGCCTCATCGGCATATTTGATCGCACAGCCATAAGGTTGGGCAAAGGCGGTGGTGACCGGACGCCCCGCGGCATGGTCGTCGAGCGCGGCGCGCACGAAATTCCTGGCGCCGGCGAGGTCCTCGACCTTGTTCGTCGGCTTGTCGTCGATGCCCCCGGCATAGATGATGCGCCCCTCGCCATCGATCACGCGCATATCGGGCGTGGTCTTCGCGCCATAGGCGCGGCCGGTCGCGCCGGTCGGATCGAGCAGCAGATGGGTAAAGCCCGCATTGAACCGCTGGCCCCAGTTTTTCGCGCTCTCACCTTCGACGAAGCCCTGCTCGCCGGGTGCCGAAGAGACGATCGTCAACCACACGACGCCGTCGGCCACCGCCTCTTTCTGCAGCTTCTGCATCGCGCCGCTATAATGTTTTTTGACATAGGGGCAGCCCTCGTTCGTCCATTCGAGCACGACGGTCTTGCCGCGGAAATCGGCCAGCGAAACCTGCTTTCCGTCGGCGCTCGCGAGCTGGAACGCTGGCGCCACCTGCCCTCCCGCATTCGCCGCCGCCTCCTTGGCGGCGGGCTGATCGGCCTTCTGCTCGGCCGGCTGGCTGCATCCGGCAAGCAGCAGGACCGATGCGGCGGCGAAGGAAAATACTGTATATTTCACGGCTAATCTCCTCTCGGTTATGATGCTTCGCGCCCCGCCGCCGCCCGCTTCAACGCGTCGGCGACGATACCCGGCGTCAGGAGCTGGGGTAAAATCTCGGGCGCCTCCTTACCGGGTGCATAGATAAGATAGAGCGGAACGCCGGAGCGGCCGAAGCGCTCCAATTCCCGCGCGATCCGGTCATCGCGGCGCGTCCAGTCGGCGACCATATAAAGGGTGCCCGTTTCGGCGAGCAGCGCGCGCGTCCCCGCGTTCGCCAGCGCGGCACGCTCGTTCACCTTGCAGGTGACGCACCAGTCGGCGGTGAAGTTCACGAACACGACCTTGCCCTGCGCCCGCGCGGCGGCAACGGCATCGGCGGTCCACGGCGTGTCCGCGGTTTCTTCGGAACCTGCCTGCGGTGCCGCAACGGGGAGCAGCGTCGCGGACGCCGCGACGCCGAGACCGGCGAGCAGCGACAGCGCGGCCCCGATCGTCGAGCCGAGCGCACGGCGCCCCGACATTTTCGCGATCTGGCGCCAGCCCCACAGCGTCAGACCCAACGCCAGCAGCAGGCCGGCCGCGAGGATGAGCGCCAGCGCCTCGCTGCCCGTCTGGCGCGCGAACACCCAGACGAGCCAGAGCGCGGCGCCGTACATCGGAAAGGCGAGGATCGATTTCAGCCGCGCCATCCACGGCCCCGGCTTCGGAAACCGGCGCAGCAAGGCGGGCGAGAGGCTGATGACCAGATAGGGCAGCGCGAGCCCCAGGCCCAGCATGGCGAAAATCGCCAGCGCCATCGGCGCGGGCATCAGCAGCGCGGCGCCGAGCGCGAAGGCCATGAACGGCGCGGTACAGGGCGCGGCGACCACCACGGCGAGCACGCCGGTAAAGAAGGCCCCCGACCAGCCCGGAAGCCGCGTCAACCGGCTGCCCGCCCCGCTTGCGGGCAACGCGACCCCGAAAACCCCCGAAAGATTGAGCCCGACGGCGAGCATGAGGAGCGCGAGCGCGGCGGTGACCGCGGGATTTTGCAGATGAAAACCCCAGCCCGCCGCTTCGCCCGCGGCGCGAAAGGCGAGCAAGGCGGCGGCCAGAACGACAAAGGTCGCAAGGACGCCGCAAAGAAAGGCGATACCGTCGCGCCGTGCCTCGCGCGGGGCGTGCGCCGAGGCGGCCAGCGATGCGGCCTTCATCGCCAGGATCGGGAACACGCACGGCATCAGGTTCAGGATCAGGCCGCCGACGAGCGCGAACAGCGCGGCCTGGGCAAAGACAAGGATATGCGTATCGCCCTTCGACGATGCGGGGGTGGCCGATGGGTCGGCGGTTACTTCCCATGCCCCGCCGGGCGTCGACAGGACGCCCTTGACGGGTTTGGTTAGGCCGGCAGCGGCAATCGCTCCCCCGGCTTTCATCCGCAATTCCAGATCCTCGCCGGTCCATTCGGCGCGCTGTGCGGCGGGGTGTTCGACAACGCCGCCGTCAAAGGGGAAGAAATAAGCTCCGCCGGCAGCGCCCGGCTTCAGCTCGGCACCGCGAACGGTCAGCACGAGATCCGCACCGTCGCGCACAAGGCGGGCATCGATGTCGGCGGCACGCGGCGCGCTGTCGACGATGCGTTCGATCGCGGCGCCCTCCCCGGCCGTCAGCGGCGGCACGGCTTCGCGGATGGCTAGTTCGAGTTTCACCACGCGTTCATCAGGAACGCACATCTCGTCGCTGCAGACCATCGAGAGCACCGTGACGCTGAGCGGCAGGGTCGATCCCGGCATGGCCGACGCGGGGATTTCGATCGGTACGGGGAGATAGACCTGGCGCGAATAGCCGTAGTTCATCAGTCCCTTGACCGGCTGGCGTTCGGGCAGCGGCCACAGGATCGGGCCCGCCGAAACGCCCGGCGGCAGCGACCATGTCAGCTCGGTTGCGCCGCCCGAATCGCCCGGGTTACGCCAATAGGTGTGCCAGCCGGGCTTGATGTCCTGGCGCACCGCAACGATCGCGGTCGACCCGGGGGCCGCCCATTGGTGCATCGGGACGAGCGATACCTCGATATTTTCCGAGCGCATCACTTGCGCCGAAGCCGGCGCAAACGCGGTCGCGGCGAGGATCAGGGCCCAGAGAAAGACGCGGAACGAGCGCAGCATATATAAACCAGCCGATCATTCAGTGTTGCGCGCTGCCGCCCCGTCGTACAGCGCGGGCGAGAGCAACACCAACTTGTCGCAACTTTATGGCAAAGACGCTGATAGTCCCATTCCGGCTTGCAGCTGAAAGACTTCACAGCGATGCAGCCTCCACTATGGCCAGCGAGATGATGACCGATAAAGCGGGGCGCCGGCGGTGACGCCGGGCGAACTGCGCGACCTTTTGGAAACGCGGCAGGTCGCGATCTACTTCGGCGCCGTACTGCTTGGCGCGCTCGCGGGCGCGTTGCTCCCCGGCGCCGAAGCGCTCGAACCGGCGATCAACCCCGCGCTCGCCTTCATGCTGTTCGTGACCTTTCTCCAGGTGCCGCTGGCGGCGCTGGGCCAGGCGCTGCGCGATCTCCGGTTCCTCGCCGCGCTGCTGTCGGTCAACTTCCTTGTCGTGCCGCTGCTGGTGGCGGCGCTGATCCAGTTCGCGCCCGACGATCCGCTCATCCGGCTCGGGGTGCTGATCGTGCTGCTTTGTCCGTGCATCGACTATGTCGTGACCTTCGCGCATCTCGGCCGCGCCGATGCACGGCTGCTGCTTGCCTCCACCCCGGCGCTGCTCATTGCGCAGATGCTCTTGCTGCCGCTCTACCTTGCCGCATTTCTCGGCGAGGCCGCTGCCGGCCTCGTCCACCCCGGCCCGTTCATCCACGCGTTTCTCTGGCTCATCGCCCTGCCGCTCGCGCTGGCGATCCTGTGCCAGCTCTGGGCGGCGCGCAGCCGCGCGGGCGCGCGTGCGGCCGCCGCGCTCGGCCTGCTCCCCGTCCCGGCGACGGCGCTCGTGCTCTTGATCGTCATCGCCGCGGTCCTGCCGCAGCTTGGCGCCGCGATCCCGGCGGCACTCAGCGTCTTGCCGCTCTATATCGCCTTCGCGGTGATCGCTCCCGTCGCGGGATGGCTCGTCGCCCGCGCCGCACGGCTCGATGCGCCCGGCGGCCGCGCGGTCGCGTTCAGCACCGGCACGCGCAATTCGCTCGTCGTGTTGCCGTTGGCGTTGGCCGTGCCCGGTGCCATGCCGGTGCTGCCTGCCATCATCGTCACGCAGACGCTCGTCGAGCTGCTGTTCGAACTCCTATATGTTCGCACGATCGCGCAAATGGGACGCGGCGCCGCGCACGGCGCGTGAGCCTATCGGGACTGCAGGACATCGAAAATCTCGGCCGATTGACGCGCCCAGTCCGGATGCGTTGCGACCAAGGATCAGGCGGCAACAACGGCATTTAGCCGTGGCGATGGTTTCCGGATGTCGGGAAGGGAAAATGGTGCCCAGAAGAGGAAACTAAGAATACTTCTATGATTTTGATAAGAAAAATCTAATTATTAGGCCAATATATGATGGCCCCACCGGTGACTCTATAAATTCAGAGATGCAGTGATACGATTACCAATTACCATCACTATATCTCAATCTATCTTATACCTTCTTCAGCTGTTCCACACAATGCTTTTATTGCGAGAATCATCAGGTGATATTCTGGCACCCCCTCTGCAATGCCAAATCGGCGAAGCGCGAGCGCGCCTGTCAAACGCGTGGCTCTCCGGTCCACTCGGGTACGAGCTGATCCTGTCGAAGGCGAAGTCGTCGCCATTCCAAGCCAGCAAAGAGTTGCTCAGGCTCACTTGGTTCTGCAACAAAGAGCGCGGCAGAGGCCTCGCGCCAAAAGCGCTGCGACAATGTCGGGCTCGAAAGCCATGCGTCGTTCCACCAACCAATAATGCGCTCGCGAGAGTTGAGCAACAGCTCGCCGGAAGGAAGGCGCTCCCGCTTTTGATGTTGGTTGACCCTACGCTCGCTCGGGAGGAGATTCCAAAGATCCCCACACGGCCAAGCGCTCCACGGCATACAATGATCGATATCTAGTCGCGATGGCCTCAGCTTCGTGGCGGACCACGCACAATAAATGTCCCGGCCCTCGGCAAATATTCTCTGGGCAGCCGATCGGCCGAGCGCGGTATCGCGAAAAGGCTCCTCCCAAACCAGCGCCGCCTCCGCCTGCCCGGCCGGGACCGAAACCCCCATGCGTTCCGCATAGCCGCGCATGAGACGCGCCCATTCGTTCACGAGCACGGGCTCGATCCAAGATCCAAGCCGAGCCATTGTTCGCCATATGGCACCGGGAATGCGCAACTGGCCCCAGCCTGCCAAGGTGGGCAGATCGATTTGCAGCTCAGTCGATCCGGTGCGGCTCCTTGCCTTGAAAGCTGTAAAGACGCGCTGATCAGAATTCGGGAAGCGGATGAAATTGGCTGGCATCGCAGCGATCGTCGAGACAGCTTCCCCAAGAGCGCGGGATATCATGACAGCCCGATCGGCAGCGAAAGCGGAACCGACACGCAATTCCTGAGGCGCAATCGCCTCATCCAGCAACGCCCTGAAACCTACCTTCGCAAAGCCGAGGCCATCGGCACCCCGGTTCTTCGGAGCTTGCGGGAATCCCAGCCTTACCAGCGGCAGGTACATCCGAATCCAGAACAACGCGACTAGGCCAAGTGGAACATCGATGGCGTCATTCTCATCGTCTGCTGCTCGGGCCGCGGCGGGCGCATGTTCCGCAATGCGTGCAATGGCCCGGAGCAAGCCGAGTTTGTATGTCGACGATTTGTCATCCGCGAGAATGATCCCGCGGAGCAAAGGAAGCGCACCAGCGCCATCATCGGGCATGCGCAAGGTCACCATGGTCCAGCGGACGTCACCGCGAGCCATCGCATCCGCCTTTTCGATGACGCGGAGCACTTCGACACCATGCGCGCGCGCGAGGCCTTCGACCTCGCCCAGCGAAACCCCGTACATCTGGCGGTCCGGAGGGGATGCCCCCTCCCGAAGCGTCATCAAAAGAAGGCCACCCGGCTTGAGCAGGGTGACGAGCTTCCGAAAGCCACGAGCACGGTCGCTCGGCGCTATATGCTGCCAAACGGCGGAAAGCAGGATGAGATCGAAGCTGATGGACGTCGAATGTATCGCAGCAAGTCCAGGCATTCGATCGTCGAGCCAGTGAATCTTGGGATCGGGATGGCGCCGTTCGCCTTCCGCACGCATGCCCGCCGCTGGTTCAACCGCGACTACCTCATATCCCAGACTTAACAGCCAAGCGGCATCTCTGCCTGAGCCGGCTCCGACATCGAGCGCAAGCGGCGCCGGATGAGATGGCCGTATCAGTTCTTCGATGCCGCCATAGGATTCGAGAAGCGACAGTCGATCATAGCGCTCGGCCAGTTCCGTCGCCTGCGCGTCATAAATTTGGATAGAGGCGGTACTGCTCACGCGAGCCCATGACCCGCAAATCGCTCGCGATGTCGTGCCATATAGTCAGGGCGTGGCCAACTATGCCGATCCTTGGGTAAGCGCACGGCTTGGCCGATCGGCGGGAAGAGCCCCCGGAGTTCCGTCGGAACCTTGTTATGGGAGATGAGCAAAGAGTAGTCGTCGGCGAGACTGATCAAATGGCGGTCAAACAGCCAATGGGCCGTCGCCGAAAGCGCGATTCCATTCTGGACGACGTCAGGGCCGCCACTGGCAACCGACCATATATGAGCGGCCTGCGCTTCCGCTTTGCCACCCCCATTGACGATCCGCAGGCCGGTGACAGCACAGGTGCTGTCATAGGCGTCCAACACATTCTTTCGGAAAGCCGCATCGCGAATCTTCCGGTTCACGAGCATTTGCTCGACGCGCCGCTCGCTGGGCGGCTCGCTCAAGAGGGCTGCCGTTGCCGGATCGAGATGCGGGGTATCAAGTTCAAGACGGATGGCATTCTCAGTATCGATAACAGCGTCCAAGCCCGCATCGACGATCGAAACGAAATCTGCAGCGTCCAGCAAACGAACCGACCTGCCCCGCATCAGTCTGCCAATCGTCGCCGGGTCGCCATAGTCCCGCATGAACCGCTCTGCGAACCGCCCTCCACGATCACGGTACGGAACCGCCCGGTCAAACGGAAGAAACTGTTCGACACGCGCATAGAATAAGCCGCTATCTGACGGGTCGGGATCGATCGCTGTCACAAACGCTGCCGCGATATAGGCCTTACGTCCGCCAGACGCCCCGGTTTCGCGATAGATGATCCAGTCACCCACGCATTGCCGCGCTATCGCAAGATAGTTCTTCGGAAAGTGATACCGCTCCGTGATGAGGTCATCATAGCGGGATGTCCCGCTGATCTCGAAGACCGCTTTCAAGCGCGCGAACCTGCTCGGCAGCCAAACCCAGGATCTGAAAGGCCCATATTATTCCGTCCCCGCGACAATCTCCACCCATTGCCACTAAGCCGATTGAAACCCATGCCCGTCAAGCATCGCCGCTCGCGACCATACAAAAAATGTTGCACACAGGAGATGTAGATTGAGCGACCACCCACGAAATCGGAACTGATCGGGCTTGATCTCGTCAGCATCCTGAGATTTGGAGGTTGCAGGCGGTAACATACAATCACTAAACCGGTCAGCGTCACGTTCAAATTCTATTATCAGCGCGTTACTTACGAACCATCCGCCTGCTAGGCTACGCCCCGACAAGCTATATGTTTCGAGTGCCCCGGCAGCGCGGATAATTCGCGCATCCTAGGAACGCTCCACCCTTATTGTAGCCACGCTGTGCGACGCGGCGCACCATTGATCCGCCGCACGACGGGCAGCGATTAGTCGTGACAGTAGGGCCGCCTTGGAGATGTGGTCGAGGCGCTGGGACCGGTGGCGGCGGCGACAATTTTGTACTGAGCAATTTTGCCGGCGGCGCTGCGGGCGGTATCGGCAGCCCGAGATAATCGAGATCGACGCGGGCCTGCTCCAGATCACGATAGGCTTTGTTGACGGCAGGATCGGCACGCTTCGCTCGCCCCTCAGCCTGCGCAATCGCCGTCCGCAGTTCGTTCGGCGCGCCAAGGAGCTTTCGCCGTAGCTTCGCCGCCTCATCGGCAATTGCTCGCTTGACGTTGTCGGCCGCAATGCGATCGGTCGGCGTCGGATTGGGATTATAAACAAACCGCCCTTCCATTTTCATGCGCCACGCCAGAAGAGGCCCGACGGTCGCCGGGCCGAATCCCGGAATGGACAAAATCCGGCCGCGATTGATCTCCGCCGCCGTATCGATGCCATAAGAGGCGAGCGTGGCTTGCTTGGCCGGTCCGATCCCGCGGATTTTTGCCCGGCGGATCGGGTGGCTTTCGAGAAACTGTCTCAGCTGGGCCTCACGCCGCTTCGACTGCAACTCGGCTAGCTGCCGCTTTTCTCTCTCGGGAAGCTGCTCATAGTCGCGTCTTGCATCGTCCAAAGCGGCACGCGCACGTTGAATCTCGCCCACTCCGAGACGCGATTTCCAATCCGCGATTGCCCTTTGATAAGCCGTGTCAGCATTTGAGTAATCCGACCGGTACGATTTGGCAGCGCTGTTTTCGCCAAAGGCACGCACAATACCGTACCAAGCCGCTGGTCCGTAGAGCAGCCAAAGCCCAGGTGACCACCAAAGCAGCGCGAAAGCGGTGATGATGCACAGGTAGCCGATGAGCCTCTGCGTGCGCACGTCGGCTTTCGCTTTGTCAGCGAGCTCGCTCGGTTCCAAATTCACCGGCTGGAGGATCGGAATAAAGGCGTCCGGGTTCGGAATCTGGATGCGCTCGATCGATGCCCATACGACTTTCAGATTGAAGCCTGCGGCTCCCGGATCCATGGCGGTGCCGGGCAGCGCAACCAAATCCGGCGGCAGAAACAGCGTGATGCCGACGTTATGTTCCATCTTGCACCAGATGCATCGACCGGCGGCGGCGCTCGGATAATAATGGTTCGCTTGCGCTGTGCATTTGCTGAGACCGCCCTCGAGTTTTTGCAGCACGTCGATCCATGCGCGCGCAGTGGGCCTTGCCTGCGGCGTCCGGCCGAAAGCGGCTTCGAACGAATGGGCGACGGGCTCCGGGAAATCCGACAGTAATGCAGCTCCGGGGGGCGGCTGCATCCCGGTGTTTGCTTGGCGCGCATAGGCAAACCGGTGCTCGGCGATTGCCTTTTCAAGCGGCATGTCGCCGCCGACAAATTTCCCCACGAACGGATGGCGGCCCATGAAAAGGAGCTGGAAGATTGCGACCGAGAGACCGAATGCATCGTGCGTAGCCGTCCGCACGACACCGTCCAGCTTGACGCCTTGCAACTCGGGCGGCGTATATTCCGGGACGCCCACGCGGCACAGATGCCGGCTGCCGAACTGGAAGCTATCCGCATCGATCAGGGCTGCGGTTGCTTTCTCCGAAATCAATATGCCCGAATGATTGACGTCTCCGATGACGGCTCCGGAATCGTGAACGCTTGCGACGGCTCGCGCGACATTGGCGGCTGTCCGAACGAGAAAACGAAAATCCGCCTTTGGAAAATTGATCTTCCGCGCGCCGGGTGAATAGAGTTCAAACAGCGGCTTGTGCGCGGGCATGAGCCGCATCGAAAAGCCGACGAACGCCCCGCCCTGATTGCGCACCATCGCGAGAGGAAAAGCCACGAGGTTCGATTTGCTTGCGAGGCTCGCGGCGATCATGGCCGCGATTTTTTCTTCGCGGAACTGGTCGGGATGCGAATAGATTTTTACCGCCAGATTGGGACTGTCGGCGAGCGTGAATACCTCCCCTTCGCCGCCCTTGCCGATGCGCTTGCCCAGTCGCAGCGGCCGATTGTCGGCAAAGAGGTTCAGCGGCTTGGTCATTGAAGCGCCGCCAGGATCAGGGTCTTGTCATCGTCGGTGCGCTCGTTGATCGTATCGCTCGACAGATAGGCCGCAAGCTGGCGGGACAGTGCGGCGTTGAACCCTGATCGATCGCCCTTCACAACCGGCTCGCTCATCGAGGCGAAGAATGGCGAATGCGGCTCGGTCGCGGTGAAATTCAGCGCGAGTCGCTCGATCCCATCCGTAAACAAGGCGAACCGATCGATCGGCACGTCGCTTTGGTTCACACGAAGCTGCGCCCCACCATCATCGGTCACAAAATAAGTGGTCGAGGCATACTCACCGTGTTGCGGCCAGCTCAGTGCTTGCCAGCTGCCGTCCTCGGCGGACCGCACGACAGCCGCGCCATCGCCGATGTGAAAGGAGACGGTCGACGAACCGTCGCTTACAAGACCGACGAGCGTCGTTGCAAAGTCTCGCGGGGAAAGTTGCGCGCGTTCCGCGACGGCGGCGATCTGGTCGCGCGTTGCATCGACCCACTCCTCAATTTCTTCCGCTGCGGGCAACCGCTGTTGTTCGTCGAGCAGCAATTTCGCGGCCTGCGAGATTGTTCTGCACGTCAGCATCGCCCCCACGCCGCCGTGCGATGCACTGCCTGCGCCGTCGCATGCCAGCGCGACAAGATAGCGCCGATCGACGCCCGCAGAGGCACATCGAAAGGCGTCCTGCTTCTTTGTATTCAATTTTTCGTGCGAGGTGCCGCGCTGAGACGCGGCCGCCCATTTCCACATCGGCCTTTAATCCGCGACGGCCCAGCCATCCGGCGCAGTGGGATTGGCGAGCGGGACCGGTTCGCCGGGATTGGAGCGGGAGACCGAGCCGAGCGAATTGGAGAGCCACGCAAAAAGCTCCCGGAATGCGAGGCCTTTCAACTTGAGCGGCGCGCGCACAGCGATCTGTCCGAGGGTGTTCATATCAGCGCTATCGACACCCGCGGCGTAGAACATGAATTCCTTGCGCTCCTCGCCCTGCCGCACCTGCGCCGCTGCATTGCTCCAGGCGTCGGTCGGCGCACCGTCGGTCATCAGGAATATCCACGGGCGATAAAATGCGATGCCGTTCGCGCGATACTGGCTTTTGCGCTCGCGCAGCAGCTCGATGCCGCGCTCGATTGCTTCACCCATGGGCGTCAAACCATTCGCTTCCAGTTCGGGAGGGTAGAAGTTTGTCACCGTGGTAAAGTCGGACACGATTTGAACCGGCCCGAACGTCACGATTGCCACCTCGACCCGCTTCGCCGCAAGACCATCGGCGTTGAGTTCGTCGCGAAAGGCCGCAAGACCTGCATTGAGTTCGGAGATCGGACGTCCCGACATCGAACTCGACGTGTCCAGAAGAAGCAAACAGGGACAGCGTGGCTCCGGATTTTCCGCAAACTCGGCGCCGCCGAAAGGCATTTGGTCAAACTCGCTCATATTCCCCCCGATTCGGTACTTTGTACGTCTTGCCTATTGATGAGTGGGGGATTAGCTTGGCGCAATGAAGTTTGGAATGCGTAAACCGAGCCTGAAGAAAAGCATCGCCGCGCGTACTTCGGCCAAGCGCGCGCTGAAGAGCAGCCTCGGCTTGAAGACGCCGCGCGGCTACGGTTGGCTGACCAATCCAAAGAAAGCTGCATATAACCGCGCCTATAATCGGACGAGTTTTTCGTTCATTTCGATTTTGCGCCGGTTATTTCGCTGAGATATCAAGAATTACGCTGTGCTTGATGTTGTCGCAGCAGGGGCGGTGTTCTTGTGCACGCCTGTAGCCGTCTGGGATGGCGATGGCCCGATCTGGTGTGAAGAAGGTCCGAAGATACGGCTTTCGGGCATCGCCGCTCGCGAAATCGACGAAACGTGTAAAGTCGGCCATCCCTGCCCCAGCGCCTCCGGCGCCGCGGCGCGCGATTATCTTGTGCGATTGCTTGGTGGGCCGAAGGGGACGCTGAAGACTGGCCATATCAAGGTGCGCGGCCCGACAATGCGCTGCACGTCATATGGCAGTGGTAAAGGCGCGCGGACGGCGGCTCTCTGCTCCGCAGCTGGGCGGGATCTGAGTTGCGAAATGGTGCGCGCAAAAGTGGCTGTCAGATGGACAAAATATGGGGGCGATCGGCTTTGCCGGTAAGCCAGAACGGGGTGGGGCGACGTGGCGCAAACGGCGGGGACTGGGATTAACAAGACGGGTTGGGCTGTTGCCGCGCTCTTCATCCTCGTGGCGATCGGCCGGTGTCTGCCCTCGCCCGACACGTCGACTACTGCGGTGGCTGGAACAGCGAAGTGGGTTACCGCGCGTTCGCTCAACTGTCGCTCATCGAACTCGGTCAATGCGAGCGCCGTGAAGAGCTTTGTCAAAGATAATTCGGTGAAGGTGCTCGAAGAACGTGATGGATGGTCGCGACTGGATGACAGCAGCGGCTGCTGGGTTGCATCGCGCTATCTCACCGACACCCCTTCGACCAGCGCTCCCACAGCGCAAATCCCGCAGACCCTGCTCTCGCCGAGTACGGGATCGAGCAGCTCCAACGCAGCCCCCTCGTCATCATCAAGCAGCGGATCGGTAAGCCAGTTCGGCGCGTCATCGAACAGCCCCTCCAATTCCTTCAAAAGCAGCTCATCATCGACGAGAAAGAAGGCGTCGACGCGCAAGAAGAGCAGCAAGAAGAAGCGTAAGAAGAGGTCAAGCGGAGGATATTCAGGATCCTCCTGCCCTTGCTCTGGTGGCAATGTGTGCATTGGGCCGCGCGGAGGGCGTTATTGCATCACGAGTGGCGGTAATAAGCGCTACGGCGTATAATTTCACCGCACATTCCCAGCACGGAAGTGTGACATATAAGCGCGGCATTGAAGGGGGCGGAGATGCTTTTTGCTATGGCTTTGGCGCTACTCGCGCAGCCGACCGATGAAAACGACGTCGATATTCGCATCGACAATGATCGCACGCTGGAATGGTCGAGCGGCCCTTGGCGCATATTTCCCTACCCTGAGGAACAATCATGCGATCTCGGTTATTCCGCTCCCAATGACGAATATTGGACGGTCGCCTACAGCGCGCGTGTGAAGGCTGTGCGGCTGTTGATCACCAACAAGAAGGCGACGTCGGTCGAAGCGGGTCGCGACGTTCGGCTAACCATTCTGTTTTTGCGCAACAGCAAATTGTCGGCGGAATGGCCGAACACGACCTTCGAGACGCACGTGGTACGCGGCGGCGAGCGTGCATTCGTCTCTGAGCCACTCGCACTCGAGTTTTTGGACGAATTTGCGAAGGCCGACTTCGTTGGTGTGATGACAGATAAGGCCGCAGTTGCCGGCGCGAGCCTATCAGGCTCGGCCGAGGCCATCGGAAGACTACGCAACTGCGCATTCACCGCGGCCGGGCTGAATGCCGACGACCCTTTTCTGAAATAGCACACTGGCCGGGTTCCTAGCCCGGCGTTGAAGGACCAATCGCTTCCTGCTCGAGCGCCAGTCCACTTTTGTAGAATGCCCCCATTCATGTCTGCAATCAGCTAGCATGGCTCCGACGCCGTTTGGCAGAGGCCATCTCGTTTGGGCGACGGGCAAAGGGTTGCGACAGGCGGCAACCGCCATCTCTGGCCGGTTGAGGCGTTTCTGCTTGCTTCAACGATTTCTCGAAACGGATGCTCCCACCCGCCCATTCTTGTCGATGCAACGGTCAACAACCGGCCGCTTCCTGTTCCACAGAGCGACAGGGAAATAGCCAAGCCATGCCCATTTGAAGGGGACGTAAGTCGGCGTCGAATTTGGCCGTGTGTGGACGGCCCTCCGTTGGCAAGTAGTTTCTAGGTGCGATGCTCCTGCTGGTTGGTGCGGCCATGTGTCCGGCCTGTGATGCGGCATTGTCGTGCGCCGCTGGCCATGATGCCTTTCGCGCGGATCTGGTCCCGACCATTTGCTCGCACTCGAGGTGCACCGGCCAAAGTGGGTTTTCCTGATCCGGCGGTTTCAACCGGCTTTGTGCATCAGCTCCTGTCCGCCCTTCCCAACATCGGCGACGCCGCGCGCGGCGCCTTATCTCCTATGCGTGCGCCAACGATGGTTCGCGATAGTGCGCGCCGCTCGTCATCATTGCCCAGACCATACGCGCGGTCTTATTCGCCAAAGCCACAGCGGCAACCTTCTTCGCACGCCTCTTCATCAGCTCGATGAGCCAGGCTCGTTTGCTGCCGTGTCGTTCGGCATGGCGTATGACGGCCATCGCACCGACCACTAGCATCTGACGCAGATATCGGTTGCCCGCGCGCGATATGCCGCCGAGCCGCTCCTTGCCGCCACTGGAGTTCTGTCGCGGGACCAAGCCGATCCACGCGGCGAGGTCGCGGCCCGTCTTGAAGATGTGCGGATCAGCGACGCTAGCAACGAACGCGCTCGCGAGCAGTGGACCTACGCCGGGGATATCCATCAGGCGGCGCCCGACTTCCGTCTCGCGAGCGCTCGCGCGGATGCGCCGGTCGTTCTCGAGCACCTGCTCCTTCACGACCGCCAACTGCGCGCCGAGCATCTCCAGGCACAACCGAGCATCGCCAGGGATGCTCTCATCATCTCCATCGGCTATGATCGCTAGCAGTCGCTCAAGGCCCATGCGCCCGACCGGCGCCACGATCCCAAACTCCGACATATGCGCCCGCATCGCGTTCGATAGCTGAGTGCGCTGACGGTTGAGCATCAGCCGAACCCGGTGAAGCATCATCACGCTCTGCTGCTCCGGCGTCTTCACCGCGACGAACCGCATTGTCGGCCGCGTCACCGCCTCACAGATCGCCTCAGCGTCGGCAGCGTCGTTCTTGCCGCGCTTTACATAGGGCTTCACATATTGCGCCGGCATCAAACGGACATCGTGCCCCAGCGCGATCAACTCGCGGGCCCAGTGATGCGACGTGCTGCACGCTTCGATACCCACGAGACACCGCGGCAGCTTGGCGAAGAATGGAATCACCCGCGCTCGGCTTAGGCGCTTGCGCACCACGACCTCGCCTGCGGCATCAGTACCGTGGACCTGAAACACCGACTTCGCGATATCCAACCCGATCGTCGCAATCTTCTCCATCGTGGCTCTCCTTCCAGCTCATCCCGCGGTTCATACCGCAGGGGGATGGAGAGCCGTCCACGACATCACTTGCGGACGGGTAAGATATCGATCAATTCGTAGAATGGGTAGTCTGGGGAGGCGATATGCGAGCGATAGCCATGGCGGCGATGATGGCGGCGATCCCCTCGCCTGTCCTTGCCCAATGGCAATTGTCTTCGGGTGTCGACAATTGCGCGGTCACCGGAGAATATTCGGATGACGGTAATTCAGCGATTTCGATGGTCGAATATGTCGACGGCGGCTTCATACTCTTCGTAGAGAATCAGAACTGGTCGATCGTCGAGGACAGAAAATATCCGCTCAAATTCCTCTTCGACGACACGCTCTTCACCGGCGATGCGACCGGTTATGTTTTTCAGGGCAGCAAAGGCTTCAAAATCGGTGGCGGCGCCGACATGGCCGACGCCTTCGCTAAATCCTCCCGGCTAATAATTTACAAGGACGAGGCGACAATCGTCCTGGTCGTCAAGCTGACGGGAACAATGGCAGGCCTGGCCAGGGTCAAACCCTGTATCGCGAAGCTGCGCCGCGAGCATCAGGCCGCGCTGGCTGAACAGCGAGCCCTTGAGGCGAAGAGAAAAATCATCGCCGCCGACCCTTTTGCCGATCAAGCGCCCCCGAACCCTCCCGGCGATGACGCAGCAGAGCCGATCGGCAATGCCGGTCGCTGGATGACGTTCGACGACTATCCGTCGCGTGCGATGCGCGAAGGCCGCGAAGGAGCCGTCGGGTTCAAACTGTCGGTCGATGCGGAAGGCAGGCCCTCGGCCTGCGAAATCACCATGTCGAGCGGTCATGCGGATCTCGACGCCGAGACGTGCACGCTCGTCACCAGACGGGCAAGATTCAAGCCTTCGCCCGGGAGCAGACCACGCTATTTCGAGAGCAGGGTGACCTGGAGCATACCGCGTTAGCCAGTCGAGATCGCCACCATGCAGGAGCCACGGAGCGAACCCGTTGCAAAAAGGACGAAGAATATGATTCCGCGCCCGTTCGAGGACGTGTCGGAGAGCGACCTCGAAAGCCTCGTCTCGAATGAGGTCGCCGAGCAACGCACGCTCGAATTCAAGCGCGATCTCAACATCGAGAAGGATAGCGACCGGCTCAAGTTCGTCCAAAACATCTCGTCCTTCGCGAACGCGCAGGGCGGGGACATATTATACGGTATCGATGCGCCAAAGGGCGTGGCGATCGGGATCAGCGGAATCCAGGATGTGGATCGCGATGACGTTATCCTGAATCTTGAGGACCTTCTCATCTCCGGTGTCCAACCGCGGATAACCGGGCTGCGCAGCCGCTGGATTGCGTGCGGCAACCGCGGACATGTCTTGCTCATTCGCGTTCCGGCCAGCGCGATCGCGCCGCACCGTGTCATCTACAAGGGCGACAACAGTTTCTACGGCCGCAAAAGCAACGGCAAATATCCCATGGATACCGCTGAGCTCCGCGAAGCCTTTACGGCGAGCGAGGCTCTTCCGACGCGCCTTCGTGCTCTACACCTTGAAGCCGTCGACGCGGTGCACCGCGACCACCTGCCGATCAGCGTCGGCGACAATCCGCACGCGATCCTGTCGCTCATACCCACGACATATTTTCGGGAACTTCGCGATCTGCCGATCACGCGCGAGACCGCACTCGCCCCGTTCAAGCCGGAAGGGTATCTGGAGGCGGTGCCGATGATCGAAGGTATACTCCTCCACAATATTCCGGACACGCCCCGGGCGATAAACTCGTTCGCGATCACCCACCGCCAAGGTCGCGTCGATACCGGATGGACGCTGAGGCGTATGAGCGATCCCCTCAATGATACCGGGAAATTCATCGCCCCCGATACATTCGAAAACGGCGTGTCTGACGGAGCGATATCGGGCACGACGCGGCTCCAGGTGCATGGAGTTGATGGCCCCTGGCTCGTTCTTATCACATTGTCCGGGATCAGGGACTATCAGCTCGAAGCAAGCGGAACGATTTACTCCCCACCCGCATGGCGCGACGAACTGACGCTCCCTCCTCTCATGATAGAAACGATGAACCGGGCGACGCTTCTCCCGATCATGCGTTCCTTCTGGCTGGCATTCGGTGTCGAACGACCGGAACATTGGCGCTCCGCGCTTGATGAGAGGTAGCGCTCCGGACATGTGTCCGATATCGCGCATCCCAATGCTAGGCGCGGCATTGACCGTTTCACGATGTAGGGGCTAGAGCACCGAGATGTTCCGCCTATGTTCGCGCAGCAGCCGGGCGTAGCGGAATCGGAACTGGAAAGGCTTCGAGCAATGAGCGCTGATGATCCATCGGGGCGCCTCCCGGCTAACTTCCTGGCGAACCGGGAACTCAGCCGCATCGCGGAGGAAATGCAGAAATCGACATCTCTGCTGAGGGAGACGGAGAAATTGCGCGGCGTCGTCAATACGGTGGAGGGCATCAACGACGTATACCGGAAGATGGCCTTAACACCGGGTGTTCAGGCCCTCATCAAGCAACAGGAATCGGCATCAGCCTATCTAAGAACTCTCGAAAAGAACGGCGTTTTCGCAAAGGTTGCCGAGATACATGCCCGGCAGGAGGCGATGATGGCGCGCATTAACCGCACTCTTCCTCCCGCCTTTCTGGCTCGACATCACGAAATATTCTCGCCGTTCACCAAGTACGAGAATCAAGTCTCGGCAATCATGGAAAAACTGCGCGCTCAAACGCTGCCATCAGCCATGGCCGCGCAGCGCTTCGCCAGCGAGATGAAGCATCTGCAGGAACCGCTCGGCATGGTCCGCTACCGCGTGGAGGAGATTTCCGAACGCGTCGCTGCATTGACCAAGCCGTGGAGCCTGCCAGGTAGCGAGCGCGCTTCCGTCGTGGCCTCCTTGCACCTTGCGAAATTTTCTGATTTCGCACGCGAGCTTCCGGCATTCAGCAAGGAGCGATTTGCGCTCGCCGACAGCGAATTTGGGGCATTCGATCGCGCGCTCCCGGTCGCAGAAACGTTCGAAAACGAAGAAGATGGTGAAGCACTCTATACGGATGGTGGTCGCACGGAGGCGCTCGTAGCCTTCCCGTCCGAGGGCTACGACGATGTCCTAGCCGTAACCGGTTGGGCATTTGAGATTCCCCAGCCAGACTTCATTCGGCCTGACGGGACTTCCCTCCCGACAAGCCTGTTCGACCCGCGCGACCATTATCTCATTTCCATGATCGAGGCGCATTTGCGCCAGGCAATCTACACCTCGCTCGTGACGGCAGGAGGCGCAGCGGCCATGTCCCGGCTATTCGGCAAAAAGATCGGCGACTGGGAAAGCAAACGAGACGATGCACTCCAGCGCGGCGAGCCGGAACTCCATCTCATTTATTATGCGAATTTCATGGAGCTAGCGGATATCATTCTCAATAATGAACTGTGGACGTCCACGTTCAAATCAATCTTCCGCCACAAGGATCGACTCCGCATAACGCTGGAGCGAGTTCACGCTCTGCGGATCCCGTCCTCGCATTCGCGTCCGCTCACTCGGACTGGACGCCTACGACTCTGGGCGGAAGCCCGCGAGATACTCGAAGCGCTTGGAGTCGCTCCGAACTGGAACTGATCCTTCAATTTCTAAAGCGTTCAGCGACAAAATTGCGCCCTCATGGCCGATTTCGGACAGGCGAATTTCAGGCAGGAAACCTCGGAAGCGGATATTCGGCGTCGCCGAACCGCGACGACGGATCGGTCGGCGGAAAGCGCAATGTGGCCGCGATCTGCGCTTCGGCCGTGGTCGCTTCAGCAATGAGCAGGCGCAGCGCCTTAGCGGTGTCTTCCAAGAGACCGTCGCCAAGAGGCCGCTCGCCATTGATGAAACGGCGGATGGCCCGCTCGTCTATGCCAAGGCGCCGCGAGAATGCAGTGGTGCCGCCAAACAGTTGGACGCAATAAGCGAAATGCTCTCGTCGCTCGTCCGCTGAAATTGACGCGTCCATTGTTACCCCTTTTCGTTCGCTGCCGACGGCCATAGGCTATTTGTCAGATGAGGCGCAATCGACCAGTTGCGGACCTCCGGCCACCGCGCCGCGGAACAGAATCGAGGATTCTGAATAAAGAATTGTGTTCGCGAAGGCGGCTAAGCGGGCTCATCGATCGCGCCGGCCAACCTGCAGCGAGCGGGCTAGCGCGCGTTAACGCCGCACATTATGGCGGCGCTATGACCAGCGATACAGGTACCGATTTCACCAAAATGATCGCCGAGATCGAGCGACTCGCCGAGCCGGACGTGCTCGGACGCTACGATTATTTCGAGGTGGTGGAGATATGCGGATTTCCCAAAGGCGAGACGCCGCTGAATATCTTCACAGTGATTGTGGCGGAAACCGGCAATGTCGCCGTTCCCTCCAGACCGGTGCTCGAATTTGTGGGCGAACGGTTCAACATCCGGTCGCTGAAGGACTGGTCCTTCGGCGTCATACGATACCGTGTCCTGCTTCCTCAGCTCCTTTCTGCATTGTCCGATCTGTCGCAGGGAGGTTCCTGGGCGCTTAGTGGCAAGCCGCTCAGACTTGGAGCTGTTGAAGCAATTCCCCGGCGCTTCGCGCCTTCCGACAGCATGAAGCAGCTCCCCTGGAACGGTCTTTTGAAGAATAATTTCTGGGGCGGATCATACCTTCTGGAACTCGCCGATTGTAGCAAGACGATGGGCGCTCCGCTGATCGATCACCCGCGACGCCTGCAGGAACTCTCCCAAAAAGTAGCGGACCGGATACCCATCACGCTCGCCAGCGCGTCGGAGCGCCTAGGGAACATCCTCGTCCAACTCCCGGTCACGGCAGTGATGGCAAAGTTGAACCAGCGCCTTTCGGAAGACCGGTTCGCGCTCGATATCGCGTGGGCGCCGGGCATCGCGCCCCGTCCGCTTCGTTTCAGCACCGAGCGCCGCTTCGACGACATGGTCGTCGCAAGCAGGTCGACACCGGTGACAGAAGGCCGCTCGGTCGTCGAATTACCGGAGGGCGCCGGGCTCGAAAGCGCTCAACTCTGGGACGACGATCATGGCGTTCTCCTGTGGTATGACGCGCCGGCGGCCCGCCTTCAGCAAATCAACAGCAACATGACGATAGGCGCCGTCGGGAGGCGCATCTTTAACGATACCGACGGCACGACACAGGTCGTCACGCTGAGCCATTCACCCCCACCCCTGATCGTCGGAAAGGGTCAGCGCGTACCGTTCGACCAGTTGATTGAGGCGCGGCTCTATCGTGACGGGCGCGAGCGGCTCGCCCGAGAACGACGTTTCGTCCAATATAAGCCGACCGGCAATGCGTCGGCCGATCACCAGCGAGCGATTGCCGACATTCGGTTCCTGCTCGAGCGCTACGGCGCGGGTGGAGCCTGGCTTTGGGATCCCTATCTCTCGGCGAGCGACGTCCTCAAAACGCTGTTTCACTGCCCGCATGAAGGCGCAGAGCTCAGAGCCCTTTCCAGCGCCAACAGCGTCCTGAACGGCACCAGCCCATCGATCAGCGCCACAAAATTTGTCTCGCAGGAGCGCAGTCTTCTCAAAGCCAACGGCGGAAATTGCCTCGGGCTGCGCCTTGAATTCAGAGCCCGTGTCGGGGCAAGCGGTTGGGATTTTCACGACCGCTTTCTGATCTTTCCGAGTGGCGATACGGGTCCCTTGGCGTGGTCACTCGGCACCTCTCTGAACATGCTTGGCAAAAGCCACCATATTCTCCAGCGCGTCGATGACGCACGGCTCGTCGCGGACGCGTTCGAGGAACTTTGGGATCGCCTAACCGCAAAAAACCAGCTCGTCTGGAAGACACCATGACGGCCGCTCTCTACGATGAGCTGGTAGCGGCGGCCTTGGCGAAGGCGCCTCCGGCGATGCCGCCTGCGCTGGCCAACGCGATAGCGACCGTCCCAGCCGGAGTCCCATTCGATCTATCGCTCGCCGACGCTTTTTATGACGCGATACTGAGCGACTATCCCAGCCTCAACACCTCCTCGTTCGAGTATCTAGGTCCCGATGATCGCGGCGCGGCGACCGACTTGCTCGCGTGGCTCGTTGGCGAAATCGCGTCTTTTCCGTCAAGTACGGGGCCGACGGATCCGCACACGATATCACTCGTCGCTGCTGCAGCGACGCTCGATAAGGGCCCGGGACTCTGGGCCGCATTAGCCGGCCAAATACTCGCCGTGCGGTCGCCAATCCTCGGCAACCTAGCGTCGCTAGCTTGCATGATAAAGTCCAGCGTTGCGCCCTCCGCGCCGCTGGCCCACGCTGCGCAATCCGATCTTTCGGGCTATTTAGCGGCCGACGCCGCTGGGGAATGGGAGTCGGTCGGCGAATTCCTCGATCTCTATTCCGACCAGTTCCATCCGCCTTGGGTCGTTACGACCGCGGCGAGAATCTTATCCCAGCTGTCACCGAGGCTGCTCGCGGCGGCCGGCGACAGGCAGGCAACAGCGGTTGACGCCTGGTGCTTCGCTTTCGGGCTCGATGCGGGAGCGCTCGCCGCTCTAGCGAAAGCGGCAAGCGTCGACCGCATGCGTTTTGTGGCACTCTGGATACTGTCGGCTCCGCGTAAAATGAACCTTACCGCTGCACACCGATCCGATATTGTCGAAGCCCTTGTTGCTGCGGGTCAATCCAGCAGCTGGCCACATTGGTGCGCAGCTTTCGGCGCATATCCCGCTCGTCGTCCTGCGATGGTAGAGGTAATTGGATCTGCGCTGGCACACTTGCCGGCGAAGGCCGGCGCGACCTTCATTGCAGCGGCTCGCCTCGATACCGACGAGCTGACCTGTGCTGCGTTGTCCGCATGTTTCGAAACCTTTGCCGCCGAGGCGCCCAAAAAGCTCCGCAAGGAAATCTGGGCCAAATCCCATGCGCGCTGGAACAATTGGAACTATGGCGACACCTCAATGCTTCTCGGATCTAGATCGTCCAGTTTCGACGCTGCTGTTGCCGGATATTTCGTCGACGTATTAACCGACGCCCAACTGCATACCGAAACGGGGCGGCTGGAACAGGCGATCCGGGATATCGACCTCGAGTGGCAACGCACAATCGGCGCGGCCAAAAGCGCCCGCAATCATCTGAAGGCTCGCCTTTCGATCGCACAGCGCGCGAGGACGGTGCGCGAGGGGCAGACCCACAAACCATTGCCGAACGCCGCAGGGAGCTCGGCAATGCTTGGTTCGACCTATCATGAACTGAAGTGGAAACGTTGAAGGCTAGTCAGCTGGCAGCGATCGATACGTTTTTTTGCCGAAGAAAGTTCGGTTTTCACGATTGCTTCCCACGCCATCTCGCAAGGTGTTTGGCCGTCAGCAGCCAGTCCGTCCGTTTCTGGCATGGAATCCATTCTATACAGACATTGCATCTACCGGATGCATCAGAACGACTTCACGCTTTCGCAACTGGGCCGGCCGCAGCCTCGGGGGCGCCGACGGCGCCTGTCGCAAGCGGCTTGAAGGCGAACTGCGTTTCGCATTTGTCGTGCGCGCACACCGGCTTGCTTAAGCCAAACGGCCGCTGATATTTGATGCGCCCGCAGACGCATTCAAACTGCCCGCGGAACATTTTGAACTCGTCCCACCGCGTCTGCTCATCCCCGATCGACCCGTCACCATAGGGCGCGTCCTGAAAGTGGCTTCCGAAATTCTCAATGTCGCCCTTGATGAGGCTGGTGATGAAGCGGTTGTTCACGCCCGGCACATCGACGGGAGTCAATTTGAGGTCGCTAAGGAAGCCGCCGATCGCTGCGGCCAGCTCGGCACGCTCGTAAGAATAGGCCTTTTCGAGCTGGCGAATTCGGACATTGACGCCGAAACCGCGGGCGATTCCCAGCAGCCATTCCTCCTCGGCCTGACGCATCTCGTTGGCAGCAGATTCTCCCTTGGCCCAACGATCGGCGATCATGTCATCAGTGACCTTGTGGTCGGCGAAGCGCGGCCCGAACGCAGGGTCCAGCCCGATGATGCGGGTGAATTGCCAGTCCTTCGCGGCGAGCTGGTCCTTCAGATGATTGAAGAAACGCTCGTCATGGGTGACGAGGATTATTTGGCAGTCAGTGAACATCTTCGCGAGCAGCGCACCAATCGCGCGGCGGTGATCGGCGTCATACGATGTAACGACATCGTCCAGTGCGATCATCGGTGCGGCACCGTTGAATTTCTTGATTGCCGCGAGGCGCAGCGCGAGCGCGACCGAATGGATTTGAGAGTCACTGAGATAGCCGCCCGGCGCGACACTCGGACGGTTGTCTGCGAAATCGATCACAAGCTGCATGCGCTGCTGGTTGGTGTCGTCCTCGCCGGGCAGTTCCAGCCGGATCGGTTGAGCGTTTGCGCCCTGGATCTCCTTGTAGATGTCGTTCATCGGCGCCTGAAGTGCGTCGAGCAGCGACTGGACCTTTTCTCGGATCCTGCCCGAGACAAGCGTGGCCTGCGCAACGAGCGCTTCGTGCAGCGTGGTAAGTTCCTCGGTGGTGCGCATCGCCAGCGCCACATCCTTCTGAAGCTTCAGCAACCGGTCGATGCTGTCCTTGGCCTTAACCCAGGTATGCTCGCCCTGCTTCGCCTCGATGTCCGCGATCTCCTGGTCGAGATCGGCCAGAAGGATTTCCAACTCGGCGACAATGGCTGCAGGCTCGGGCGGGTCGGCGGCCGGCCATCCAGAAACGCCGGTCTGATAGGCGATGAGCGCGGTCTTGAACCCGTCGCCATCATCGTCGGGCAGATGTTCGATCATGGCGGGAAGACGCGCCACGAGCCGATTGTGCGCCAAGGTAGCGGCAGTATCAGCGTCGTCCAGCGCGGCCTTCGCGTCGTTGTAGCTTTGCAGATCCTCGAGATGGGTCTGCAGCAGACTGCGGATCGCGGGCACGCCCCCGGCAGCGGTGTCGCCGATCGCCGTGGCGCAGACCGGGCATGCGTCGGGTGCGGTCCCGTCGTCGGCAAACAGCTTCTCGGCTTCCTTCCATACCGATCGGAAAACGGTGCCGGCCGCCTTGTCGTGCTCTTCGGCCTCAGTGGCCTTGGCGACAGCCTGAGCGGCCAGCGCTTCGGTGAACGCTGCGATGGCGCCGGAATATTCGGCGTCGCCACCGTCCTCGGGTACGGCCTTCTGCCATAGCGCTACGACTGAATTGCGGATCTGTTTGAGGCCGGCGAGCCCAACCCGCTTTTCTTCTGCCGCGGCACGCTTGCCGACCTCGACATATCCCTCGTCTTCGGCGGCGAGCGCTGTGAGCGCCAACGCCGCATCGAGTGGCGCGATGACGCTCGCATTGATGAAGCCGAGCACGGCCACGTCGTCCCACGCGTGAACGGCTTGGGCGGTTTCGGTCCGCAACAGGCCAGCAAGGCGATCCTGTTCGGTGGTGCTCTCGGCAGCGGCCTTCACATCGCGTCGCAGGAGGCGAAGGCTCTTCTGCACTTCCACGAGCGGTGACAGCTGGAGCCAACCGGCCACGTCGCTGTAGCGATTCTCCGGACTATGCGTTTCAACGAAGGTACGCAGCGTATAGCCGCGGATGATTGGCGAGACGACGAAACCCGCCTTCATCGCAGTCGCGGCCGCGTGGATCGGGCGCGGGTTGCCTGCGGCGGTGCGGCTGCCCTCGGCTGTCATCTTGCCGGTGATCGTCGTGAATTTGACCACCGGCGCGATGCCCGCCGCCTGCGCGCCATAGTGCACGAGTGCGGGCGGTCCGGCCTGGTTGTTCAGGGTACGCTGCCCGAGCCGTTCGAGCGTGCCATGCTCGGAGAAGAGAAATTCGAGTGCGTCGACGACGCTCGATTTACCGAGACCGTTGGGCGCGAAGATTGCAAGGCACGGCTTCTTGCTGAAGTCAAAGGTCTTGGGTCGGAGATAGGCGCGGAAGCCTTCCAGCGTCAGCGAGTAAAAAAGCGTTGGATCAGCCATCGGCCTACTCCTCGGCTGGTGCCGCGCGCTTCGCCGCGAGCGCGACGATTGCGGCCTTCGCATTCGCCACGGCACTGGCATTCGGCGTGATGGTCAGAAGGTGATCGGAAAGAATGCCGGCAAGATCGGCATCGACATCGGCCGAAGCCTTGAGGGCCTCAGACACGCCTGCCAAGAACCCGTCGGGCGTCCCCACTGGTTCGCCTTCAGGTGTGGCGGGTGTCGCGAGCATATCCAGCACAGCCGCATCGTCCGGCACTGCCGTTTCGTCTTCTACCACCAGTCCCCCCATCAGCGACTTCTTTGCGCGAATCGGCGCGGCAACCCAACAGTTGCTCGCGCCCATGCCCTCTCAGCCTAGCCACGTAGACCCCGACCGAAAACCACCTTTCGCGTTGTGCCTCGGCGCCCCGTGCTTGATCGGCGGGTCGGCAAGGCGTTGGCCGGCGTGGTGCGCGGCGATGGAATTAACTGGACAATCGGACGAGGCCGAGGCGGACCGTCACCCTACACCTATCCGAGTGGCGGCGAGAAGCCGTCATCAGTTTGCGTCCTCATCCACTTCAGATGTCGGCGTGTAGATCGCGACCGTGCGATAGATTTCGGTGCCATTGGCTTCGCCTACGACCAACATGTCCTCATCGCATTCGACCTGACCCCACGCTTCGCAGAGAAGCGCTTCGATCACCTCCAGTGGGGTCGAGCCGTTTCCCTGAGTGACGGCGGCGATCCAATCAGCGTCGCGCAGGCGGCCGTATCTGCCGTCCACGGTCTGCGCGATCTTGGCACTAGCCTTAAACGAAGACTCGAACTCGCGCTTGGTGACGTCATCGTCATCCTCGTGGCTGATCGAGCCTTCATAGATATCCAGCCGATCTAGCGGCTTGACGGCGTCAACGAACTTCGAAGCGGTCATCCATTCTTCCTGCCACCAGACAACTGGCAGCTCCGCTACGTCGCCGCCGCACCCCATCACGATGGCCGCCGCTCGTGCCTTTTCCGCATCGGGTATTTCGGCGCCGCCGATCACAATCGCTTGCTCGGAGGACCAGGATGCTAGCACTGGCGCCGGGATGATTGGGCTTGCGGAATTGCGTGACGCGGTAGTCTCGACGCCGATCAGGATGCCAGCTACTAGGCCGATCTTGCTCGCGGCAAGCCCATCGACGGTGAGCAGCCCAGACGTCGACCATTGGTTGGCTGCGTCGATGCGCGCACGACCGTAGAGTTTGCCATCTTCATCACGAAGCTCGGTGAGCCGCTCCCATGGCTTCGTAGTGAGCGCCGACTCATCGTCGTCGTCAATGTCGTCGTTGCCCTTTATTCGGCTCAAGAGCGTAGAAGAGCTGATCTCTAGCCAATCGCCTGCGGCGGTGTTGCCTTGAGCCTCGTCGTCTTGTGTAACCGAGATCGTCACGTCGCAAGCGGGCGCGATCGCGGCTATCACCGGGCTCAGTTTCACTATCTTTTTTTCGTCGAAGATATTCTTGCGATAAAGAAGACCGTCGGGCTCGAACGGATTGATCTTGAGTTTGACTTCAATCCGTGTGCCTCCGTCGATCGGCACCTCCTTTGGATCGGCATTACGTAGATTGGGCCGCGAGCCGAGGCCGTGACGGAACTCCAGCACGCGCGCGGACTGCGTGTCGCGATCGAAGCGGCGGGTAATGACCCGGACATGATCGCCGAGCATGAAGATCGAGAAGAATCCGATCCCATATTTGCCGCGGGATTTCATGCCCGCGGCGGCTAGGCCAGGAAATTCCTGAATTGCGAGCGACGATTTCCAGAACGAGTTGCCGAAATCGATCAGCGGACCGGTCAGCACGGTCTGCGACATGCCGACACCATTGTCCTCGAAGCAGAGCCAGAACCCATCGTCGCGCTTCTGCAGCATGACGTGGAGCTCGCCCCATTTGGGTGGACGGCCCTGTAGCCGCCGTCGTGCGGTGATCGCATCTAGACCATTTTGAATCAGTTCGCGGATCGGCGCGGCGGTGCTGTCGCCGTAGAGCTTGCTGCCACCGAGCGTGGCGACGATCTTTGGGACGTCGCTGACCCGGACGGTGCTGTCGACCGGCGTCCAACCGACCGTTTCGACGGTCCGGGCAAGGTCGCTCGGCGAATGCGCTCCCTCGACCCGCCGAACCACGAGCGGTTTCTTCTGGCGGTCGCGTAGAACACGGTCGACGTCACGCAGCTCGCGATCGACCATTTGCAGCGCGTCGAACGCTGTCCACCACGCATCTGCGGCGTCGGCCTCGAAAGGTGGTTGTGCGGTGTAGACGAGCGCGTCGGCCTGAACGAACGGCTTGGCCATTCGCTCCTGGAACTTCCAGTGATCCGCCGAAACGCCGGTGGGCTGAACGAGCGCGAAGTCGAATGCCGGTGCCCGCCGTTGGTCAAGGTGCATCGCATCGGCGACGCGGAGCAGGCAGGCAACCTTAAGCAGATCGACGGTGCAATTGGTTACATCCGGCAGAGCACCGAGCGTCCCGGACAGCTCCTCTTCGACTCTCGCAATGCCCCACCAGTGGCTGTAGGCGACCTTGCCGATCTTCTGACCGTAGAAGTTGCGGACCTGCTGATCTTCGATGATGAACATCGGTTGCTTCTGCGGACCAATCCACGAGATCATCGGAAGGTTCTCGGCCTGCTTGGCGTGAAGGAGACGCAGCGCGTCCGCCGTCGCACGATTTTCGGCTTCCTTGGCCGCCGCGGCGTCACCGGCAGGGACGGATGCCATGTGCCGCGCATGGAGATCGCGCCATTCGGTTTGCTCGCGCAGCTCGGCTATTCCGCCAGGGAAAGCCGCGAGGGTCATTGCTGCATCGTGCAGCAGGATCGCGCCGCCGAACACAAAAGCCTCAGCCGGGTTGAAGTCAAAGTTCTCACTGGCGGCGATGGATGCCATCTCCCAAAGGGCATCTAGATGCGTGACGTCGTGAACGGTCATGTGGGGTAGGTCGCCAGCGATCTTGGCGACCAGCGCGCTAGCACGCGAGCGCATCCCTTCATAGCAGTTGGCAAGACGCGCCTGCTCGTCTGGAGTGGCGTCGGGACGGGCATCTTCAAACGCCGCCTTCCACAAAGTTGTTTTTTTGAACGACATGGTATCGTCTTGAATAGCAGCTTATCCGCCGCCGCAACGGAATAATGTCTGCACCAGTGAAGGTGACGACTGATCCTAAACCGCCATTAGCTTGGCGGCAGTCGGAGGCGCACTTTCGCGGCAAGTTCGAGGCTGCTTTCGGAATGGGCGCGGGCCCCGCTGAATGACCGAACTTCAGGCGCATTTCCGCCGAGACACGGTACTGTCATTTTAGGTCCAAACCGCCACGCCGATGAGCGTCAAGAACGCACCAAACAGCAATCCGCCCGTGCCCGCCCATGTCACCCACCAGTCCTGTTGGTCGTTCGAGCGCTTCTGCTTGATCATGCCCTCGACCCGGCCGAGCGAGCGCGCCAGCGCGTCGCACGCCTCCACGACGATCTTGCGGTCGTCAGCTCGGTAGGTGATCAATCCTTCGTGCATTTCCGTGGCAATCGTCAGCGGCGTGAGCAGCATCGCCGGGTGTTCGTTGATGCTTTCTACGTGCTTTTCCAACTGGCCGAGCCGCGTCTCCATGTCGCGCAGCGTCGGCGAATAATCGGGGAGCTTGTCCTTCGCCGCCGTCAGGCCTTCGATCGCGGTGCGCTGAAGCGATATCTCGCGGCGCAGATCCTCGAAGGCGGTGGCGGCATCGGCGGGCTGCCGGGCGGTGCGAGCTGGTTTCTGGGTCATGGATGCAGCCTACATCCCGATCCCCATGCCGCGTCCACGGCCTAGACTTAGCTGGAGATCCTGAGACAGCGTTTTCGTGCTCATAACGTCCAGCCCGAGCTGCGCACGCCGGTTCTGAAGCAGCGACTCGAGCTGCGGGTCGCGGTGCAGGCTCTTCGCCATGTTATTGAGATTGGCACGCGCCGCATCGCGCGCGGCGTAGGTCGGCGCGCCCTTCACCTTCGCGCTCTCCGTCTTCCATGTCGTAACGAACAGTTCGGCACGCTTCTCGGCATCGGCAGCAAGCCTGACAGGCTCATGCGCCGCGCGCTCCGCCGTAGCTCGCTCGGCAGCGCGCGCCGCCTCTCGGCCATCCATCTCCGCCATCGCGCCCGCGGTCCGCCCCTCCGCCGCGTCCTTCGTCAACTGGTAGCTCTTCCCGAACGCTTCGCGCAGATCGTTCGCGCCCCCGGGGCGCAGCGCATCGAGTTCGGCCCGAGCCCTGCGATAAGCATCGAGTTCGTGCGGCAGTTCTTTCCCGCCAGCTCGCCGGATATCGACGATCTGCTTCGTGATGCCCGCAAAGCGCTCGACGGCTTTGTCGAGCGGTGAGCGCGAGGGCACGGCTTCAATCGATCGGGCGCTGACGCGGACGTCGGCAATCTTCACCGCGCGCTGCCGTTCGGGCGGCGCCGCGTCCGGCGCATCACGCGAGACACTCAGCTTCAGCCCGTCGAACATGCCGCGCTTTGGCTCGGTCGACTTCGCGCCTGTCAGCGCCCGATAGTCGGTTGCCATATCCTTGCCGCGCTCGCGCGAGGCAGCGCGCACGAGCTTGTTCCGGGTCGCAAAATCGTCGCGGCCATAATATAAATCTACCCGCTCGCGATGCCTGGACAGCGCGACGTAAGTCGAGTGGCTGTCTACCCCCGGCGTCGCGAGCACCTGCACGCGGTCGACGGTCATGCCCTGCGCCTTGTGGATGGTCGCGGCATAGCCGTGATCGACATGGGCATAGTCCTTCAGGTCGAAGGCAACGCACCGCCCGTCGTCGAGCATCACCGTCATGCGCATGCGGTCGACATTCTGCACCGTGCCGAGCGAGCCATTCTTCACGCCGATGCTCCGTTCGTTCCTGAGGAACATGACGCGGTCGTTCTCGGCGAACATCCGCTCGCCGCGTTCGACGGTGATAGCAACCTCGGCCCCGAGCGCGCCATTCGCCTTCAGCCGGTCGCGCACTTCCTCATTGAGTGCTCGCACCTCGTCATTGGTATGGGTCAGGATGATCCGACTGGCATCGGGATGCGCCTGACGATCGCGATCCCACGCGTCGACCAGCTCGGTCCGGGCAGCCTTGCGGGTTTCGGCTGCATGAACAAAGCCGGCTTCCGCATAGCGCCCGATCGCCGCGCCAGCGCGTCCAGTCGCGAGTTCACGCGTGGCCTCGCGCTGCCAGTCCTCCTGCTGGCGGCGGATGTCCATGATCTCGACAGCGCCATGGCGCTCAGCTGCAGCGCGGAACGCGGCACCCGCTTCGATCGCCTGAAGCTGCTGCGGATCGCCGACGAGGACGACTTTGGCGCCCTGACGCTCCGCTTCGGACACGACACGTTCGAGCTGGCGTGTCCCCACCATCCCCGCCTCGTCGATCACGAGGATATGTTTGTCGGTCAGACCCTCGCGATCATTGGCCCACTGATGTTCGAGGCTCGCAAGTGTGCGCGAGCCGATCCCCGAGCCATGCTCGAGTCCCTCGGCGGCGATGCCGGACAGCGCTGCGCCCTGCACCTTATAGCCCGCCGCTTCCCATGCCTCGCGGGCGACGCCGAGCATCGCGCTCTTCCCTGTTCCGGCATAGCCGATGACGTTGCTAACGCCGCGTGCCGATGTGACATGTTCGAACGCGCCGCGCTGCTCGGCCGAGAGCTCGAGCCCGCGCGCCGAAGCACTCGCAAGCGCTCGTTCGCGATGGCGCTCGGCAACAGCGTGATTGCGCCGGGCATCAAGGGTTGCGGTCGCGCGCTCAAGGCGCTGCTCGCTTTCGATCATCGATCGCGAAGTGAAGCGATCTTCGCCGCGCCTGTCCTTGCCGAGCGCGATGAGATCGGGCGACGATTTGACTGCCGACATGACGGCGTCGAACTGCTCCTTGCCGTCACTGTGCCGGTGAACGAACATCGCAAGGTCGCGGGTCGTGAACGTCGCCTGCCGGTGCGTGATCGCGTCGAGCGCGATGCCGGGATCGGCGATGATCTTCTCACCATTTGTGCGCGCGATCTCGATATGCTCGACGAGCCGGTCGGCCTCCAGCCCTTCGGCCGCCATGCGCGACGCTGCCGGGCCGATCTTGTGCTGCGGTTCGAGGTCGATCCCCTGCGCTGCCAGGGTGCGGTGATCGACGCGCGCGTCGATATCGAGCGACGCGAGGCGTTCGTTCACATGGTCAGCCCAGGCTTCGCGCCAATGGGTCAGCAGTTCGGTGCGGTTCCACTCGCGCACCTTCGCGCCGAACTCGGCGGCGCCGTCTTCGCTGATCCGGATCTCGCGCATCGTCAGCATGACATGCGCGTGCGGCTTCGCGAGCCCATCGGCCCCGATGTCCCAATGGACATTCAGATCGGCGATCATGCCCCGGTCGACGAACTCTACTTGCACAAAATCACGGGCGAGCGCGATGCCCTGTTCCTGCGTCATCTCACGCGGGATCGCGAACTCAATCTCCCGCGCGAGCTGCGCGTCCTTCCGGACCTCCGCCGCCTCAACATCGTTCCAGAGCTGTTCGCGATTATGCCAGCGTTCGTCCGCTCCTTCCGGGAACATCACCTCGCTGTGAACGACGCCGGCCTTATTCGAGAAGTCATGGCTGCGGCCAAGCCGTTCGTCGTGGAGCCGGTCGGCCGAGCGATAGGCCGCCGCAGCAACCGCGCTGCTGCCGGCAGCGCGCGAAATGACTTTTGCCGAGAAATGATAGATCGCCATGGCGGCCATCCATTTACGGCAAAACGAGCACGTCGGCACGACGTATAAGCGCGCCCTCACACGATTTCATCGCGCTCGGGATCACAGCTTCTCACAAGATTTCAGCTACTTGAATGACGTTGAGACACGGCATAGCTGGTTCGTCCGCCCCGCTTAAACGGAAGGACAGACGATGCGTAAACCGCGTGATTTCGACGCCGAACTCCAGGCGCTCACCGACAAGGCAAGGGCGCTCAAGACGAGGAAGCAAGGCCAGCTCGGCGAACTGGTTATAGCAACGGGCGCCGACGCTCTATCGATCGAGCAGCTGGCCGGTGCGCTGATTGATGCCGTCGGCGCGGATGCTGCGCGAAAGGAGGCGTGGCGCAAGAGGGGCGCCGCCTTCTTTCGCGGCGACGGCGCCCGCGCTCGCAAGGGCGTTGGCCGCGACGCGAACGGCGCGTCGCCGGACGGTGCAGGCCCGCAACCGCCTTCAGGCGAAGCGGGCGCGGCATGATACGCGCGAGTGGCAGGTGAAGCGCCGCGAGCGCACGCGCCAACTGATCGAGCTGGGCGGCCTCGTCGCCAAGGCCGATCTGATCGAACTCACCGGCGACGATCGCGCCGTCATTCTCGGCCTGCTCGTCGAGTCCGCTGCGACGCTTCGTGGCGAAAGCCGCGAGCAGCAATTAATGAAGTGGCGCCGCCGGGGGCGGCGCGCGTTTTCAGCGGAGAGTGCCGAGGCTATTTAGCCTTGGCGCGGCCGCGCGCAGCGGGCTTGCGGCCGCCACCGCGCCCCTTGGTGCCGAGACCGATCTGCTTGGCAAGTTCGCGGCGCTTCTCGGTATAGTTTGGCGCGGTCATCGGATAATCCTTCGGCAGGTTCCATTTCGCGCGATATTCGTCAGGCGTCATGCCAAAGTTGGTCATCAGATAGCGGCGCATCATGGTGAGCTTTTTTCCGTCTTCGAGGCAAACGATGTAGTCGGGTTTCACCGACGCGCGCACCGAAACCGCAGGTTGCTGCGGTTCGGGTTCCGGCTCGGTCTTCGATGACAAACCGGCGAGCGCTTCATGCACCGAGCGGATGATGAGCGGGATATCGGAAATCGCCACGCTGTTGTTGCTGACGTGGGCTGCGACAATATCAGCGGTCAGCGTGACCAGGGTTTCGCTATCGTCCAACTGCATATCCCTTCTCTACTCGGCGGCGCGGTCCGCACTGCCGAGCACCGCGATGTGATCGCGGCAAATTTTTTCGACCAGCCCTTCTAGGACGGCGACGCGCTCGCCGATCCACGTCAATTCCTCGGCGCTGATCTTATAGTGCGGCGAATAGCGCGCGTTGACATAGGCGAGCCGCAACAGCTCGAAGCAGCGGCGGCTGAACTTGTCGTCACGCGGCCATGCCTCGATCAGCCCGGGCGCGATCTGCTCGCACTGCGAGCGTAGGAAATTAAGCCGGTGGGATTTCGGGCTGTAAAGTGAGAGCACGAGAAGCGCGCAATGGTAGAAGCGCTCCGTGGCTTGATGAAATGCGAACGCCGCCTCTTTCGGTGCGTCGGTAGAAGCAAAAAACTCCGCTCCGCGCCGAAAATTTGCTGCGCTTTTGAACCATTCTTCAAAGTGCTTTTCCGCCTCAACACGCGCTTCCTCCGGCGGGAGGTTGCGCGGCTGCGCAAACTCATATCCCTCGGCCTCGTAAAGGCCGATGCCTTGCTCGACGATGTCGATGAAGAACGGACGCCCGCGCTCAAGCTGCGCGTTCAAATCCTTGAGCGAATGGACGATGAAGCTGACCGGCGCGGTCAGCGTGTGGTTGATCGTGACCTCACGCATCAGCCGGTCTTCGGCGGCCGACCAATGCTCGAATTCGGTCAGCCGCTCATTGTTGACCACAACGAGAATATCATAGTCCGACTGATAGCCGCCGACAGGATCGTCGACCCAATCCCCGCGCGCATAGCTGCCGTAGAGGACGATCTTGAAGATGCGACCCTTGCGGTTCCAGTCCGAGTTGCCGCGCGCATGCGCGGTTTCGAATTCCTCGAACAGGATGCGCACGACATCGGCAAGCTCGCGCTGCTTTGACTGGGGAAGATGATCGAGACCTGTTCGCATCCTTTTCACCCTGTAAGGCGGCGGGNCCCGCCGCCGATCAAAGCCATGGCCAAACCAAATGCGGGAAGCGCGCATGAAGGCAGCGTCCCCACATGCGAAGCGCGCAAGCGAAATCGTGCGTCACCTGTTCGACGGTGATGCCATGACGCTCCGCCAGTTCACCATAGGGGGCGTCGTCGAACCGCACCGACAGGAAGATATCGCCCTGCCGCGCGGTCATCTTGCCAAGCGCGATAATCATCCGGCGCTCGACATCCGCGACGCTGACGGTCGAGAGATCGCGGCGCCTCATGGCTCGTCTCCCGCAAAGGCCATGAGATAGTCGCTCGCCTTGCTCGCCTGACTGGCGGCGCGGAAGATCGCCTTCTCGTCGTTCCGCAGCACCGCGAGCCAAGATGCGATGTAATCGGCATGCCGAACGGTCGGCGCGATTCCGAGCGACGCGCAAGTGAAGGCACTGGCCATTTCGGCAACAAGTTCCTCCTTCGCATAAGCTTCCGATCCGAACCCGCCCTTCTGATCGCGATCGAGACGGCTAGCATGGCCGGTCCAGTGCCCAAGCTCGTGGAGCGCCGTGCGATACCAGTTGATCGGTTCATGGAAAGCAGCCTGCGGCGGCACCTGCACGAAATCATGGCTCGGGCTGTAAAAGGCTTCGCCCCCACCGATCTGGAAGCGCGCACCGCTCGCCGCGATCAGCGCATCGGCCTCGGCAATGGCGAGCACCGGATCGGGTCCGACCATCGGCGCGGTGTAATCCTCGGGCAGACCTTCACACTGGTCGATATTGAACACGACAAAACGCTTCAAGAAAGCCACCTGCCGGGCCTCGCGATCCTCGCCGCGCGCGGCCTCGGCTTCGGCCTTGGGCGTGAACCGGTCGGCATAGCAAATCACCGTGCCCTTCTCGCCGCGCCGGACACTGCCGCCTGCCGCCTCGGCCTGCCGGTAGGTAAGCCAGCGCTGAGAGGCAAAGCCGCGATGGACAACCTCGGCCCACAGGATCAGCACATTGATCCCGCTATATTTGCGTGCCGTTCCCGCATTGTGCGGCATCGTGCATCCGCACGCAGCTGCATCCCAAGGCTGCACCCATGGCAGCCGTCCCTCTTCGAGTTCCGCGATGATCCGGTTGGTGACCTCGGAATAGAGGCTGGCCCTCTCGATCCTTTCCCTGCGCATCTCTTATCTCCTTCCCGCCAACCGCACCCCGGCCCGGAAGGGGGCGGAGGTGGGCGGCAGGAAGGAGCCGGCAGACCCGCATTATCGGGCGGGCTGCATCCGTAGGACCGGAACGAAGTGGCGGACCCGCGAAGCGGGTTGCGGCCCGGCCGGGCGGGACTAAGGCGAGTGACGCCCACCTCCGCCCCCGCCGTGCCGGGACAGACACGCCGCCGCGCGAGCGGCGACCGCATGCGCGCCAGCGGCGCCTCCCCAATGCGAATCAGGTGACGATCGCGCCGTCTTTCGGCGCGTCACTCGTGATCACGACCGCTTCCCGCGGTCACAATTCCGTCATCGGGCGGGCCCGCGAGACGAATTGAGAAAATAAACGCGCCTCTGCCAAAACTACGCTGTAGCCGCACGCAGCCGCCTCTAGCCGCCAGGAGCCGCACGCAGCACTACGCTAGAGCACTACGCCAAAAAGCGCGTTTTTCTGGGGTGTTGACGAAGAGATTGGCGATCCCCTTCTATGATCTCAGGTCGACCTATGATCCCCCTGCATATGGAGAAATACTGCATGGCATATCAGTCTCCCCTGCGCATGATGCGCCTCGATGAAGTCCTGAATCTCACGGGCCTCAGTCGCGCCACGCTCTACCGAAAGATCGCCGCCGGGACCTTCCCGCCGCAGCACAAGCTCGCCGAGCGTTGCTGCGGCTGGCGCGCCGGCGAGGTCGATCTGTGGCTCCGCAATCCGGTGACGTTCACCATCGCCGATCTTGATCACGACCAGGCCCGCGACGCCGCCTGAAAGCCGAGCACGCCAAAGCCCCGCGCTGCCTCCGCGGCGCGGGGTGGAAGCCTGCCTCAGTCGGCGGGGTTCCAGATGAGGGCGTAACCGTCCTCGCCGTCCTGCCCGGCGGCGCGGCCGAGGTTCGCATAGAGCCGGCGCGGTCCGAACTCGGGAGCGGCGAGGCTCAGCGACACATAGGGTTCACCCGATTGCTGCCCAACGCGGATCCAGCCGGCGCCGATCTCGACGCCCTCGGACCAGACCCGGTAGTCGGGCTGAACGTCGCCGCTCTTCGAGCGGTTGGCGCGGATTTCGATCGCTGCGCGGATCGAGAGGGTCTTGAGCTGGCCCACGAAACCTGTGTCGATGGTGCCGTTCACAAAGCCAATAGCTGCCATTGGTCGTCTCCTTGAAATGAGCCGCGGGACCATCCCTGCGGCATGGGCGGACCAGGAACCGGCGCATGAGGCGTGCCGCGAACCCGAAGGGCCGCAGCGCAAGCGGAGGAGTGCGGCGGTGCGATTATTTGAAGCGAAGCGGCCGCGAGGAGCCGGCGCAGCCGGCGGGGAAATAATCGCGCCGCCGCACTTTCGCGGGACGCCGCGCCGGTGCAGGTCATCTCGCCCGTCGCCGGGATGGGCTTCGCGCTGACATTGAGACGAATTAGCTCGGCGTCGTGGTCGGCATTGAGAGGCATTTCGGAATCAGCGACCCGGTCGCCGTGGCCACCCATCCAAGTCCAGGCGCGGCAACGTTGCGACGCTTGCGCAGTCTTTGCCGGGAGCGGGCCTTAACTGTCGGGGCAGACAAGGACGCCTGATTAAGACATCCGCGCGCTGCTGTGGCAGGCTGGGGCAGCCCCACGGCCTGAACAAATTTGGGCTTTGCAAAGCGGCACGACAAAGTAGGACGGACACCACCTTCCGCCGGAATCGGTCCGTTTGCGACCCGCGGCCTGTCCTTCGGCGGCAAGGAGCGATGCGTCTGCGATGCAGGGGCGTCGGGGCGGTGGGAGGGGGAATTCGCACCGCCCCAAATTCTTCAAGACCAGACAAATCTGCGCGCCGATGCCGCGTGCGGCAGCGGCGCGCGCTGAACGAACAACGCCGCGCCGGCCCCCAAGGCCGGCGCGTCATTTTGCGCCCGCATAAAATGAGGCGGGCGACCAAAGCCGCCCGCCATATCTTCACGCTGCCAAAGGCTGCTCGTCCTCGGCATCGGGTTCAGGCGCTGCAGTTACCGCAAGCTCATGCGCGACCCGCCGCGCCGATTTGACGCTGCCAACCCCGCCGCGCGAGGTGTAGGCCGAAGGCGGAAACGCCATCCACTGCGGCACCCACGTCTCGGCCTTCGTCCGACCGTTCGCGCCTTCTAGACAATCGGTGATAATCGCTTTCAGCGCCTTGCCCTTCTCACCGGCGTTCGCTGCGGCAACCTCCGGTCCCGCGACCTCGCCGGTGATGGCGAGCAGAACTTCGCGGTCGCGAAGCTGGTCGAAGAAGGCCGCGTCCGCCGACCAGTGCTGGCGCATGTCGGTGCCGAGATGAAGGCCGATCATCTCCACCGCTTCGCTTCCCGCCTGCAGCGTCTCGCCCATGACGATCGCCACAATCTCCAGCACCACCGGATCGGGGAGTTCGAGCAGCCGCGCAAACAGTGGCGAAAAAGGGGGACGGTTGAGGGGCCTTCCCGTGACGGTTGGCGCTTCCTCGTCGAAGCCGAGAACCGCCAACACAGCGCGGCGCTTGAGGTCGAACGCCGCCTCGGCGGAACAACTCTCGACGCTCTCGGCAATATCTTCCTTCGGCGCCCGCTGGCTCTCGACATCGACGCGCCAGAGGTCCGCACCCGCAATGACATGCGCGAGCATCGCCCGCAGCGCGACCCCGCCATGTCCCGCCAGATCGGCGCGCACCGCCGCATGGCGATGGAGGTCGATATAGGCATTCAGCGGACCCGACACTTCGGGCCGAACGGGCTTGACGATTTCGGCTTCGCCCTCGCCGCTCACGCCGCCGCCCGAAAGCCGCTTCGCTTCCTTCGATGTGACGAACCCCTCGTGGAAGGTCACCTCGCCGCTATCGCGAACCTCGACATAGATGCGACCGCCTTTGCGCTTTCCCGCATGGGCGTAATCCCACGAGCGGAACCAGTCGCCCCGCGCCATGATGACGACATCGGACCACCCCGCTTCGAGATAATCCGCCTTGCGCGCCTCGATGGCAGCAGTCTGCGCCGACCAGAAAGCATCGGCGTCGGCAAAGAAGCTGTCCTCGCCGAACAGGTCGGACACGGTCGCTAGCTTCGTTTTTTCGACATCGAACAGCGCGTGCTTCGCTGCAATGGCCGTGCCGCCGAACAGCCACGCCTTGAGCTGATGGCCGGTCGGGCAGTACGCGCCTTCGTCGTCGAACAGCGCCAGCCATGCCTTCTGCCGGCTCTTGGAAGCGAGGGTTAGATGCCGAACGGTGCCTGCATCGATCTCGCCGCCGCGATAGAGGGTGCGGATGCGCGGGAGCAGATTGCCGAGGGCAAGGATGCGCTTCACCGCGCGCGGCTCGAACCCGAAGCTGTCCGCGACCTCCTCGACGCTACGCCCTGCCTTCACGAGCGCGACGAACGCCTCCCACTGGCTGACCTCGTCGGGCTGCACCCGTGCGAGATTTTCGAGCATCGACGCTTCGAGTGCATCGGCATCATCGCCTTCGTCGAGAATGGCGCAGGGAATGGGGCGCACCGCCCCGCCCTCGCGCGCCACTGCGCCGACGGCAGTAAAACGCCGACGCCCCGCGACGATCTCGAAACGGCCTTCCGAACAATTGGGCCGAACGAGCAGCGGAACAAGTACCCCGCGCGCGCGGATGCTCGGCATAAGGTCTGCGACGTCGGGGTCTTTCCCCTTCCCGCGCATGTTGGCGGCTGCGATGGACAGATTGCCCATATCAATAAAATCGAGCTTCATGACTTTCTTCCTTTTCTTCAACCACACCCGGCCCCGGACGGCGGGGCGGGCGGCGAGAAAAGGCGACGGGACCGCGCCAAAGGACGGGGCGCACCCGAAGGGCTGCAACGAAGTGGAAGAGCCGGGCATAGCCCGGCTTGCGCGACGGCCGAGCGGTCCCATAGCCGTGCGCCGAACGACACGCTGTCCGTGGCCGGCAAACCCGGCAACGCCGCCGTGCGGTCAGCGCGGCGTCAACATCAGACAACAGACGCGCCCTTGGCGAAGCCGCAGGAGGGGCGGCGTGCGCGCGCAGCTGTGCTTAGCCGCCGCCCCTCCAAGATCAGCGAGCCAAGAGCGCAGCGCGGCCCACGTAAAAAAGTGCGACCTCTGGCGGCAGCCTGCCGCCGCCAGTGCGCGCTCAATTGAGGCCGCGCTCAATCTACCGCCGGCTCAGCTCTCCCACGCCTCGTTGAGCACCACTGCCGCCAATGCCGACTTGTCGTGCGGGAAGAACCGGCCATAATGTTTCGCGACGATTTCCGGGCTGTCCTGAATGGCATAGCCCGCCTGCTCGTATGAGCCGGTCTTCTTGAGAACGTGCGTTGCCAAAACATCGCGCACATTGTGCGGCCCATGCGGGAGCAGGCCCTTGATCGCACCTTGGCCGGTATAAGGATTGAAGATGCCATAGCGCTGGATCGCCAGCCGCCAGGCATCATAGAATCCGACCTGACTATATGCGGCATCCTTCGTCGTCAGCTTGGCCGATTTCACAAAGAACGTCTTTGGATCCTCGGCGCCGCCTAGCAGTATCTGCCGGTCGCGTCGCAGATACAGATCTATGAACTCGTAGAGCCGCCCGAGATCGGGCAGGAGCAACCGATAAGGCTTCCGGCCGAAAAAGGATGATGACGCATTTTTGAACGCGACGGCGGGAATGAAGACTTCCCAACCGCCCGATAGATCATTCCATCGAAGCTCCCCGCACTTCAGCTTCTCGAGTTGCTTCTCGCTGCTGTGCCGCCCGCCTCGAAGACAGAAGCGAAGCTGTCGAAGGTTCTTTTGCCGAAGACCGAGATGCAAGCCAAAGCGCAGCATCAGGAATGCGCGTACCGCCTCGGCCGCTGCCTTCGGATGACGCCGCGCGCTTGGCATCCGCGCCAGTATTTCCTCGGTGATCTTGCGATATTCCCCGACCGGGCTCTCGGCTTCCAAGATGGGCAATATCGGTTCGAACGGATCGCGATGGACCTTCGCGACGCGCTGAACATCTTTCTTCCGGTTCAGGGCGTAGATGATGAAGCGGTCGCAGACCGCATCCCAATCCTTACAAGCTTCGTCGACCTCATCTGCCGAAATCAGGTCATCGATCGGTTGCAGCCCGTCCGCAAGGCGCGTATGCTGCCGCATCCACCCCGTCTTTTCGCGCGCAAGCGAGAGCGCGAAGTCGAGCATATTGACCTCCCAGCTCGTATAGAAGCCGCGGCGCTCCTCGCGCCAATGGAGATACCAGTCCCAGACCGACGGGAAGAGCAGCATCGCCAGGCACAGTCGATCGGCGGGGACGCCAAAGCCG
This sequence comes from Sphingopyxis sp. 22461, assembly GCF_052044915.1. Taxonomy (NCBI): domain Bacteria; kingdom Pseudomonadati; phylum Pseudomonadota; class Alphaproteobacteria; order Sphingomonadales; family Sphingopyxidaceae; genus Sphingopyxis; species Sphingopyxis sp. 22461. The sequence continues at coordinate 198,392 of NZ_JBQENY010000010.1, read as the reverse complement.
CGAACATCGCCATCCGGCGGCGAGCAAAGAGCCCCGAACATAAGTCCGAGATGTTCAAGCTTCTGCGACGCCGTTTCCTCGCCCCACACGCCTTGGCGAAGCAGGCCGGACGGCGCAAGCGTCGACGTTTTGAACGAGATGAGGCTGTGGACTTCGTGCTGGAGGTGGGCTGGCGCATCACGACATCCAGCCATGCTCCCGTCGGTTGCACGATCATCAACGGATGCATTGTTCGAGAATCGCAGCGAAAAGCGTTGCTGCGTCGCCTCTCGCTGAAAGCGGCGATACTCTGTCGCGCCCTCGATAATGACCGAACGTACCCACGCCAGTATTTCCTCGCGCTCGCGTTTGGGCCGCTTGGAAAAATCGCCCGGAAGGTGCCATGCGAGTTTCCGCCGCTCGGAAGCCGTAAGCGCGGCAATGGCGGGGCGCGCGGTGGCACGCCCGGTCCGATCGAGTTTCGCCTGAAAATAGCCCTCGGGCAGGCGATAGCGGCGCTCGATCCTGCTCAGGACCGAGAGGCTTTCGATCGTGCCCGGCGCCTTTACGCCGGTCGCCCACGTCTGGATCGTCTTGCGATCGGTCTTGTCGCCCGGGCCGATAATGGCGCGGTGGAGATGATTGCAGCTGTCGCCGTGCCGGCGCATGTGCAACGCAAGCGCTTCGGGAAAGGAGGGTGGATCGACCCATTCTTCTCCAGACGCCTCGGGAAATTCGACAATCACCTTCGGTTTAGGGCCGCGCTTCTTTTTCGGATGGCCAGCGAGGTCCGCGCTCTCAGCTATGGGAGCGACCAGCGGGCGTTCCGCCAAAATGGTGGGCACTTTCAATAAACTCCTGCATTGGGTGTGGGGCGGCGCCCGATGGCAGAAGCTTCCTTTCAAATGGAAAACGGCCGGATCGCTCTCGCGATTGCTGCGCATTACAGCGCCCGAACACCCTCCCGCACTCGTCGCCGGGAAACTGCGCTACGACGCTTGTCTTCGCGCCGACACGCTGGTAGAGGCGCCCCTCGTTGCCGCTTTAGCTCAGTTGGTAGAGCACATCATTCGTAATGATGGGGTCACAGGTTCGAGTCCTGTAAGCGGCACCATCGACCCCATAATTCAATGACTTAGGCCCGATGAAGTTTCTTCGGGAGCCGTAGTGCGCGGTCAATAGGCGCCGCCTGAATCAGGAAGACGCCTTTCTCGTCTCCAAATAGGTGAGCAGCTCGCGCAAGCCGCGTTCGGTCCGGATAAGGTCGAGCGGCCGGCCGCCCAGATCCGTATTCTCCGTTTGAAGCCAAGCCATGACGGACCTGTCATCGCCAATAAGCACAGCCAGTTCCTGAAACAGCCGCACGAGATATTGACCGGCCCGAAAGGCCGGTTCGGGTCGAGCAAGTCGGAATGTCCCGTTACGCAGGTCCGCTGCGCGATTGCCCGCGATGCCGAGTATCTCTCCAAGCAAGTCGTCGCCGATGTTCCAGAGCGCAGCAACGTGCGCCACCGCCTCAGACAGTACGCGGCTCTGCGCTTCTGATGATGTCTCCATCCTCTCGTCTTTCCCCTCCACGGTCAGTCCTCCAGCAAGGCAGAGATCGCAGCTTCGTCATCGCTGCGCAGCGCATCCAGATAGTCGCTCCACCATTGATGCATCCGTACCCGCTCATCCCAATAGGGCGTTCGGTTATAGATGCGGCGGATCTGATTGTTGTCGGCGTGCGCGAGCGACCGCTCGATCGCATCGGGGTTCCACTTGCCGCACTGGTTGAGAAGCGATGAGGCGGTCGCGCGGAAGCCGTGGGACGTCAAATCTCGCGGCCCGTAGCCCATGCGGCGGTAGGCGGCGTTCATCGTATTCTCGCTGAGCGGTCGCTTCCACGTGTGGAACGCCGGGAAGACATAATCCTCGCCGCCGACATAGGGCCGAAGCTCTTCCAACAGGGCGACCACCTGCCGCGACAACGGGACATAGTGGGGCCGCCGCATCTTCATGCGCTCCGGCGGGACCGTCCAGACGGCCTTCTCGAAATCGAACTCGGCCCAGCGCGCGAGCCGCAGCTCGCCGGGCCTCGCCATGACGTGCGGCAATATCTTGCAGGCGAGCAAGGTGATCGGATAGCCCGAGTATCCGTCCAGCGCGCGCAAGAACCCACCGACCTCTTCCGGCTCGACGAGCGCGGCGTGATGTTTCGGCCTTGGTGCAATCAGCGCACCGCGCAGAAGCGTTGTCGGATCGGAGTCCGCTCGGCCCGAGGCCGCGGCATAGCGAAATACGCGGCTTGCAAAGGAGCGGCAGCGACGCGCCGTCTCGAAGTGCCCCTGCGCCTCGATCTTCTTGAGCACCGCAAAGAGATCGACGGCCTGCAGGTCCGCGATGGGCGTACCGGCGATCGGCCGAAGCTTTTCGAGAAGCCACTTCGTCTTCTCGATCGTCGCTTCGCTCCGGCCTTCCTTGGTGACCATCTCGATATATTCCTCGGCGAGATCGCCGAAACAATTCGAGGCCTTGAACTTGCCGACGAGCTTGTGACGCTTTCGTTCCGCGAGCGGATCGGTTCCCTCATGGATTTTCAGCTTGGCCTCGTCACGCTTGCGCCGGGCTTCGGCTAGGCCGACATTCGGATAGGCGCCAAGCGCAATGCGCTTCTGCTTTCCATGCATGGTGTATTTGAACCGCCACAGGCGCGCACCGGTCGGGTGCACCTCGATGTAGAGGCTGTGGGCATCGGAGACTTTGTAGACGCGATCCCGCGGCTTGAGGGACCTGATTTGAACATCGCTAAGAGGCACGGCTCAACTCCTTTAAAAGGGTTAGGACCGGCACCAATCACAGCGCTCGAGGCGAACGGGCCATCGAGCAAAACTCACTCCAAAAAAGACGGGCCATTATGGCTTTTTTGATGGCCCGTTTCGGCGTGAGATTGTGTGAGACACCCTCGGACAATTCGGAACAAAACCCACGGAAAACTAACAGATTTCCGGGATTTTGTCGATTGCCCTGAGAAGGGTAAATGGTGCCCAGAAGAGGATCGCAACTGGTCACCCAAGCGGCGGATTTCCGAGACAATCGCCCACGAAAAATCGCCGACACCATCACTAACACCATCACACCGTGCGGTAAAGGCTGGACTGCAATGGACGGTCAAACTAGCTTGTTAAAACTGGGAAGTAGTCAAACAAGAAGACCCTACCGGCATTGAGGCCAGATAAGATTGTCCGTTACCATGTCAGAACGCGGAGTTTACACCCATCTCATAGCCGGTTCGCAGTCATACGCCGACTAAGCATCGCCAAGCATCGTCTTTCGATGTCAACCAGGTCCATGATCGCAAAATTGATTGGAAGCGCGCGGCCATGGGACTGATAGAGCAAAGGAAGAAAGATGTAGCTTGGCGCCAAGTGCAGCGCGTTTGCGCAGCGAAGGTGATCGTCGAGCTTCACGATCGGATTGCCAGCTTCGATTTCGCGGAGCCAGCGGACACTGATGCCTGCCTTCGGCGCGAACTGGCGCTGCGTCATACGCCGCCGACGACGCTCATCTTCGATCCGACGTCCCGAGATCACCTTGAGCTCATCGAGCATCTTGTCTCCAGAATTCTCGACGGTCATGGAAAGTGACATTCGCGCCTCCGATTACAGCCATCGCTTGCACAAAAGATGCAATTATGGGCGTGCAGTCACAACGCGAGATGCTTTCAAACCGATAGAATTATTCATCCTATCGATTAAATTTCAATGGCCGGAATAACGATGCCTGCGCCCAATCGCGCGGCCAAGCTGACCCAGCCCCCGTGGTGAAATAGAATCACGAGCACGACCGTGCCCCGGTAAAGCACAGTCATGCCCCTCACCTTGCTCGGATCCGATCCGGAGTTCATCCGTCCGGCATCGGGATTGCCCGGCACGGCCAATTTACGGGCCCAGCTGATTGCCCGACCCAAATAATCGAACGACGCGCTTAGCGCCGAGGAGGACTCATGCCATACGATTCTGCCAGCGCCCCCTCCTTGCCATCATTCTGGCAGCGGCTGCGATGCCTGCCGTTCCAGTTCTCGAGCCAGACCAACAACTACTCCAGTGGGAGTATAGCAAGCAGGTCATTCGCCAGAACGCAGACCGGCAATTCGTCATTGCCGCGGAATGCTGCATCCGCACGCAGCCGCTGCCAGCGACTTTCGGGTTCGGGTACAGCGTCAGTTTCGACAAGCAGCGCTTCGAACGGTCGCGCCAATGCCATGGTACCACCTCGCGCTAGCATCCTGCTTGCCGCCGCAGCGTTGCTCGCAATGTCGCCGGGCTATGCACAGAATAGCAGCGAAAGCACCGTGCTCGCGAATACGGCTGCTCAAGCCGAGCGCGATCTGCGCCAGAGCTTCACCAATCTCCAGTTCGAGGATTTTGGACCAGCCCCAATCAAGGGTCCTATATACCAGGCGAGCGCGGGCGGGCGTATCATCTACTTTGCGCCCGAGAGCGAACATCTGCTCTTCGCATCGGTTTTCGACAAGAACGGCGTCAACCTCACCGCGCTGGCACAGGAAGCCGGAACTGCCGAACGTCTGAAGATGATCGATCCCGCGCAAGCACTGCCGATCGGTCCCCAGAGTGCACCGACAGTGATCGAGTTCACCGATCCCGACTGCCCTTATTGTCGCGCGCTCGATCGCTACTGGGCAGCGAAGTCGGCCGAAGGCAAGCCCGTTCGCCGCCTCATCTATTTCGTGAGCGGCATTCATCCCGAAGCCGCCGCCAAGGCCGAGCATATCCTATGTTCTTCCGACAAGGAAACCGCTTTCAAAGCTGTCTATGCGGGGTCCGCGCCTGCGGTGCTCCGGACCTGTCCGGAAGGTCGTGCGCGCGTCGAAGAGCATTCCAAGCTGGTAACGTCAGCGGGCGTTTCGGGTACGCCAACGTTGATCCTAGGCGGCAAACTCATCTCCGGCTTCCAGCAAGCCGAAATCGAGGCATTCCTCTCATCAGCGAGGACGGCCGATGCCACGCGCTGATCCCCTTCCCTTCATGGCGGGCGCTGCTGCGTCGATGGCTCGATGCCTGTCGACGGTTGCAGGGCACCGGAATGCCGAAGGCGGCGCGCCCCTTGGGCCGCCCCGCGCCGTCGTCGGCCGACAGCGATTTTCATTGATGTCGGCAGGCAGATCAGTGGACAGCCCGATTTTCAGGAAAGCAGGCAATATGATCAAGAAATTCAGCAATCGCGCCCTTTCGGTCGCGGACATCGGCATGCCCGTGCTGCTCCTGTCGCTGCTCGCGGCGAGCGCCCATGCCTTCACGGCGCCGGCGGCCGGCGATCTCGGCTACGATATCTACGACATTGTTGTAAACCAGGGGGTCAAGGGCCCGCTGGGCTTCGTCGCCGGCGTCGCAGCCTTCCTCTTCGGCGTGTCACGCCTGTTCTCGAACATCATGATCGGCATCCCGACGATCGTCGCCGCCGTCTGTCTGATCAAGGCCGACAGCATTCTCCAGACTTTCGGGATGGTGATCTGAACGAGATGGTTCGCGTTCGCGCCGACGGTTCCACGGCGCGTGCGCGGGCCTTGATGCCAGGGCGGAGCCCTGGCCACCTGTCCTCTGACCAATGCTTCGGACCGGAGGACATGAAGCGGGAGGAGAAGGGTCGATGGACGAGCGCCTACCCCAATATCTGCACAAGCCGGTCCAGATCCTGTGGTTCGGGTCGGACGAGTTTGTGCTGGTGGTCACGACCATCTTCGTCGCCGTCATCGTCGGCGGGCTGGTCGGCTGGGCGTTCATCGCGGCCCTTCTCCTTTTCCTGCCGTGGAAGCGTGCGCAGCCGCGCGGTTTCCTCGCGCATCTCGCTTGGCGCTGGGGAATGCTGCGCTTCCGTCATTATCCGGGTCCGACCCAGATCCGCTTCTTCGAGTGAGGGCGATCATGTTTAGCCGCATTGGAAAATCAAGCCGCCAGCCGGTCGATCCGCTTGTCGGCAAGCCCGCGAGCTTTGGCATCCATCGCTACCTCCAAGGCTCGTCGAACCTGTTCGAAGAGAACCGGCTGCTCAAGTTCGCGATCGTCGGCCTGTTCGGCATCACCGCCGTGCTCGGGGCTATAATCTACAGCTCCGACCAGAAAGAGCGAACAATTGTCGTGCCGTTCGGATCGGGGGGGGACCTTTATGTCACCGGTTCGAAGCCATCGGCGACCTATCTGCGAACAATCGCGCGCAACATCGTCGCTCTCGCCGGCACCTACTCCGCCTATTCGGCGGACCGGCAATTTCAGGAATTGCTCTCGATTGTCCACCCGTCAGCGTACAACAGCATGCGCGACAGCCTGACCGGTATATTGGGCGAGCTTGCGAACAATCCGACGCTGTCAATCGCGACCTACATTCGCCCCGACCAACCGGTGCAATGGACCGACCACGATATTCTCCTGCCGGTCGAGAAGGTCCGGGTCATCGGCGGCGTCATCCGCAAGTTCCGCGGCAATCTGCGCATCCGCTACGCGGTTGAGAATGGCCGCTTCTGGCTCGTTGCGCTCACCGAGGAGAATTTCGATGCCCAGCCTCGCTAGGACGCGCGCCACGACGTTCGTGGTTGCCGCTCTAGTGCTGCCTGTCACGCTCGCAGCACAATCGGTTACCGCTCTGCCCGAGCAGACCAGCATGATCCGGCTCTCGAACCGCGATGTCAATCATGTCGTCTGCATGGGTGGGGAGATCGAGGATGTGAAATTCTCAGCCGAAAAGGCCATCGCTGTCGAACGCGCGGGCTCCGACGCCTGGATCAAGTTCCTCGTCAAGGAAGTCGAGGATATGGGGATCGTAACGCGCAGCTATGTGACTATACCGTCGGAATTCTTCATTAGCTGCAACGGCGCCATCTATCCGCTCTATGCCGAACCCGCCGACATTCCGGCGCAGACGGTGACGCTGGCGCGCGGACGCACTCAGCGCGCTGCTGAAAACGAGAAGCTGCTGGGCCCGCTTGTCGAAGAAGAGCGAGCGATCTCGATCACCCTCGCCGTGTTGCAAGGCCGCGTGCCAGCGACCTTCATGGACGTAGCGCCGCGGGCCGGCGTGATCACCGTGACCGCCTTGCCGGCGGTCAAATTGATCGAGCGGCGGCGGCTCGCGGTCGAAGGCGCTGGCCTCTCCGTCTCGGAATATCAGCTCAGCAGCGACAGCGAGGCGGTTGTCGAGGAGAGGCAGTTTCTCGATCGCGCGCTCGGCAGTGACATCTTCGCGGTCACGCTCGACAGGCTCGCGGTGAAGCCCGGCGAAAGTGTGCGGCTGATCGTAATCCGCCGCGGAGACGAGGAATGACCGATACGCCCGTACAGGAGGCACTTGACCTCGGAGATGTCGGCAAGCAGATGCCACCAGAGAGCCGGAAGATCAGCCGCGGCCCCGCACTGCTCGCGCTGAAGGATCGCTGGGCGATGCTAAGTTCGAAGCAAAAGCTTCGTGCTAGACAGCTCGGCGTCGCAGGCATCGTCGCGATGCTTGGGACAGGTCTCTATACCGCCAGCACCGACGGCAATGATGGGCCTGTCGAGACCCCGCCTGCGACCAAGCTCGACATGGGTGCCGGCCTTCGTGGCGACAGCCTCGAAACCAAGCTTCGCGGCGATCTCCAGAAGATCCTCGACGGCCAGACCTTGCTCGGCGACCGCGTCACCGCGATCGAGGAAGGCAAAATCGTGCCCGGCAGTGGCGCCGCAGCGCTACCCGACGGCGACCTTGGGCTTCCCCCTGCCCTGCCTGGAGCCATTCCCGATTATCCACCGCCGCCCGGCGACGCGGGAGGGGCGAATGGCGAGATCCCGCCGCCGCCGACGCCGCCAACTATCCCGCCCGCTCCGTCTGCGCCTCCGATCGAGAAGACGGTCGGCGCGATCGGCGCGGCAGCGATGGCGCCGACCGCAGCAAGTATCGACGGTAAAGCCGAGCCGGCTGGCGCCAAAAAAAAGACCAGGACGATCTATTTGCCGCCTGGTTTCATGAAAGCGCGGCTTCTAACCGGGATCGACGCGCTCGCAAGCCGTGATGCGACCTCGAACCCCGAGCCGTTAATCGCTCGCGTGCAGGCACCAGCGGTGTTACCGAATGATGTGAAAGCCAATCTCGCCGGCTGCTTCGTCATCGGCAACGCGACGGGCAGCCTCGCGAAGGAGCGCGTCGAGGTCCAACTTGTCTCGCTCTCCTGCGTCGATTTCGACGAACATTCGGTCGTCGACCAGCCAATAAAGGGCTTCTTCGTCGATACCGACGGCAAGAAAGGGCTGTCAGGCAAGGTCGTGACGCGCGCCGGGGCGAGCCTCGCTCGCGCCTTCATCGCCGGGACCATCAGCGGTATCAGCCAGACGGTCGAGAATACGATCGGGGACGTCTCGACTTCGGCGCTCGGCTCAGTGCGGACGCTCGATGCCGGCGGTGCCGTCAAGGCCGGAATTGCCGGCGGTCTTTCGAAATCGTCCGACAAGCTCACGGATTTCTATCTAGATCTCGCTCGCCAGGCAGGCCCTATCGTCGAGGTCGGCGCAGCAAAAGACGTTATCGTCGTGATCCAGGAAGGAGTCACCCTTGAAATCAAGCCAAGTGCGGGGAACAAATTTTGACCGTCTTGACCTAGGCGGACAGTGGCTGGTGCACGAACATGAGGTAATTGCGAAAGCGCCAGCCACGGGCTCCGCAAGCATCGGGAGAGTTCGACGCCATAAAAGTTTAAACAGGCGCCTACAGCGGCGGTATTTGTTGATCAGAACCGACCGAATTAGGATGTCCGATTAGGGTCCGATTTTGGCAAAACTGGCGGTGCCCGCCAGTCTGCTTCAGGGCGATTGAACGGCAGCAACGGCCGTTTCTCCGTTGGCTCGGTTTCATTCCCATCAAATTCCGTCGAGAGACATCTACCCGCCAATGCTATCTTGCTTCTGCAGCCTTCAAGAGAATGGTCGATCAACGAGGCAAGGTTGTGATCTCCTTCAAAGTGCGCGGCTGGCAGCGTTATGGCAGTCCACACGAGATATTAACGGACTTTGGTCATAGTTCCCGCATGAGACGATCGGATTCCCTAGCGTCAACCATGCACAAGGCCCGATTTGCGGGCTTCCCGGACCCTGCCGCGCTTCCGCTCCTCGTCTATCGGGAATTCATCGATATGCTCTTCGGTATGGCGCTGCCGATCTTCGGATTTGGCGTGGCATTTGTCGGCATATGTCTGATGGTGAGCCGCGAACTCGATAGCCCTTTTCTCCTCCTCCTCGCAGTGCTGGCGCTTTGGTGACGTTCCTACGTCTCTGGATACTGATCGCCTATCGGCGAGCCTCTCCGGGTTTGGACTTCGAAGGGTTGAAGCGTTGGGAACTTCGCTATGCGATTGGCAACTATGCCCTTGCGACGCTGATCGCCGCCCTCAACGTCGCCGTGATCTTCATTCACGAGCCAATCCTGCATCTTCTCACCGTTAGCCTCGTATTTGGCTTCGGCGCCGGCATCGTGTCGCGAATCGCGATAAGGCCGAAAATCTGCGTCATAAGCCTGTTGCTAGCGACCCTGCCCACGGTTACCGCGCTGGCCTTGCACGCCTTCACGCCGCACCCCGGTCCCGTGCACGCCGAATTTTTTCTGATCGAAGCCTTCATCGTCGCGATGATCACCGGACTCAGCCTTCAGACCGTCGCGCATCTCTACCGAACCGCGGTTGAGCATCACATAGCGCGGCACGATTTGGCGCTGCTCGCTAAGACCGACGCTCTCACCGACCTTGCGAACCGTCTATCGCTCCGCGAGTTTTTTCAGGCGCGCATGGTCGCAGCAAAAGACGCCGACAGCCAGATTGCCGTGCATTTTCTCGACCTCGACGGGTTCAAGGCGATTAATGATCGCCACGGCCACCCAGCTGGTGATGCAGTGCTGAAAGAAGTGGCTCGACGGCTCAAGGCAATAGTCCGCAGCGATGATGTGGTCGCGCGGCTCGGCGGTGACGAGTTTGTCGTGCTGCAAGCGGACGTACTGCAGGACACCGAAGCCGAATTCATCGCACGTCGAATCATACGCGAAATTAGCAAGCCTTACGCTATCGGGGATAAGCTCCTGACCATCTCGGTCAGCGTGGGAATTGCGACGGCGCCAAGGATGGGCTTGGAGCTGGAGCGTCTCCTCACATGCGCCGATAGCGCCCTGTACCGTGCCAAGGCCGCCGGAAAGGCCCGGGCCCTTTTCTGCGTCGAAGTGGACGCGGTGAAATCGGTCGCGGCGTGACACCCGAAGGAACGCAGGCGCACCAATTGTCATAGCACCTGGAACCGAAAGTGTGCGAGGCTCCCAAGATCGGTGCGCTTGAGTGGCTGGGTAAACCAGAGCCCGCTGCGGCAGTACAGCGAACAAGCGCGCGGTGCCGAAGCCGCCGCGCGAGGACAGCGAGCCAAGTGTGCACGCGCGCGCGCATCAGCGCGGTCCCTAGCGTCGCTTGCCGACGCTAGTGTGCGCCCCTCATATGTCGGGCTCAACTATCAAATGTGGTCGGAATCAAAACTCAAGCAGGGGTCGGATTTTCGGCAAAACTGGCCGATCTGGGGCGGGCAGCTTTTGGGAACGACGGCAAGTTAGTGGACATTACGCCGTCAGCCGGCCTTTGTAGAAAGTGCGGAGCGCCTTCTTGTCGATCTTTCCAGTCGCCGTGAGCGGCACGTCAGCGAAAATGATCTGGTCGGGAAGCCACCATTTGACGAGCCGGGGCTCAAGCCATGCCCGGACATCCGCTTCGGTCAACGAGGCTTCCGGCATAGGTTCGATGACGAGGAGCGGCCGTTCCTCCCACTTGGGATGAAATACGCCAATAACGGCCGCGATTTTGACGCCCGGGCAAGCGACGGCGACATTTTCGATGTCGATCGAACTGATCCATTCGCCGCCCGATTTGATGACGTCCTTCTTCCGGTCGGTGATGCGCATAAAACCATTCGCATCTACAGTGGCGATGTCGCCGGTATCGAACCATCCGTCGGCGTCGAGCGCGCTGACCGCTTGCCGGTAATATCGTTCCAGCACCCAAGGTCCACGAACGAGGACGCTGCCTGCCTGGACACCATCGTGCGACAGGTCCTGACCATCATCGTCGACAATCTTGAGTTCGACGCCAAACTGGAGCCGGCCTTGCCGCGTCCAGATGATGTCGTTCATTTCATCATGGCCTAGTGCTGCAACCTTGGGCGTCGGTGTTGCGAGCACGCCGAGCGGCGACATCTCGGTCATGCCCCAGATCTGGCGAACCTTGACGCCATATTGGGTCTCGAACGTCTCCGCCATCGCGCGCGGCACGGCCGACCCGCCAATCACGACACGCTCGAGCGTCCCCGTGTCCTCGCCCGTGCGGGCGAGGTGATCGAGATACATGGTCCAGATTGTCGGCACGCCGCCCGAGAAGGTGACGCCCTCGGACTTGATCAGCTCTTGCAGGCTCGCTCCGTCGAATTTGTCGCACGGAAATACGAACTTCGCTCCGTTAATCGCTCCCGCGAATGGGAGGCCCCAGGCCGTCGCGTGATAGAGCGACTGGCACGGCAAGATCACGTCGAAGGCAGAGAAACCGAGCGCGCCCGACAGGCCGGCGACAAGCGCGTGCAGCACCACCGAGCGGTGCGAGTAGAGCACGCCCTTCGGATCGCCGGTGGTGCCCGATGTGTAGCAGAGAAAGGCCCCGCTGTTCTCCTCGAGGTCGGGCCAAAGGGTTGTCCCGGAAAATTCAGCGATGCGCCGATCATAGTCATCCCCGGTCAGCATCACGAAATGCTCGATCGTATGGAGCGCGGGTTTCAGCCGCTCGACGATCTCGTGCAGATTGGCGTCATAGAGAAGCACCCGGCTTTCGGCATGGTTGATCGTAAATGCGATATGTTCGTCCGGGAGCCTCGGATTGGCGGTGTGGAGAACAAGCCCCTTCCCGGGCGCAGCAAAAAACAGTTCGAAATGCCGGTGCGTATTCCAAGCGAGCGAGCTGATCCGGTCCCCCGGTTCGAGCCCGAGGCTCATGAGCCACTCGGCCCCCGCCGCCGCTCGCGAGAGCGCACCCGCATAATCGTAACGAAAGAGCTTGCCGTCGAAGTCCTTCGATACGATCTCGCGATCGCCGTGCGCTGTCGCTGCAAAGCGCAATATCTGCGAAATGTTGAGCGGCAGGTTCTGCATCAAACCCGGGATTGTCATCTAGCATGTCCTCAACCTGATCGCGGCCAGCCGCAGTCTACCCATTCGCCAGCAAAGCTTGCAGCCGCGCGACGACCTCATCGGTCGCCTCGGCGGCAGCCGGTATGATCCCGGCAAAATGCACGAAACCATGCGTCAGATGATCGAACTCCAGGAGTTCGGAGCGAACCCCCGCATCTCGCAGGCGTCCGGCGTAGGCAACGGCCTCGTCGCGCAGCGGATCGACCGATAGGACGACCGTCAACGCACGCGGCAAGCGCGAGAGATCGTCTGCCTTGAGAGGCGACAGGCGCGGATCGGCGGTGTCGGCGCCCTGCGCATAATCGGCGACACACACCGTCAGACTCGCGCGGCGGAGCGCCGGATCAGCGTCGCGAACGCGGGACGGATAGTCATTCTCGCCGGCGTCGAGGTCGACGGCCGGGTAGAGCAGGAGCTGTGCATCAAAGGGCCGTCCCTCTTGGGGCTCGTCGCGCATAGCGATGCAGATTGCGGCCGCTAGATTGCCGCCGGCGCTATCGCCGCCGATGATCGCTGGCAGACTATCACCGCCGAGGGGCGACCGATTGGCGGCAATCCAGCGCGCGGCCGCGAGGCTGTCGTCAAATCCCGCCGGGAAGGGATGCTCGGGGGCGAGACGATAGCTGCTGGCCACCACCACCATCGAGAGATCCCGGCATAGCCGGCGGATGGTATGATCGACGGTGTCGAGGTCGCCGATGGCCCAGCCGCCGCCGTGAATATAGTGCAGCGTCCCCGTCGGCTCGGTCGATGGACGGTAAATCCGGAGTGGGACCTTGGCGTCGCGCGTTTCGATCTGCCGGTCTTCGATCGAAGCAACGTCTATGCGGCCGCCCGGCCCAACGATCATCGGGATCATCGCGGCAGCCTGCGCCCGAAGCGTCGGATAGTCGACGGGCCCCGGCGGCACGGAAGGCAGTTGGTCGACAAGTTGCTGCAATACTGGGTCGAGCGCCACGATAAACTCCGTCAATAAGTTGGAATGGAAAGGCCGAGGATGCGCGCCAGCGCATCGACGACGCGGTACACTTGTGGGTCCCTGACGCCGGGTTGGCCGGTGCGGTTGCGGACATAGGCAAAGCTGACACCCGAGGATGGGTGGGCAAAGGCGAGCGAGCCCCCCGCCCCGTCATGGCCGAACGATCCCTCGCCGAGCATCGGCTGGATCGCCCATGGCAGCATGAGGCCCGCGCCCCAGGTCGGACCGGCGAAGTCCTGACCGAAAGGCGTTCCCGAAGACACGGTACGACAGGCGTCGCGAAGGCAATCCTCCGAAACAAGCGGAGCCTGGCCGACGCTACCGATCGCCTTCGAATAGAGCCGCGCGAGCGAGCGCGCGTCGGCGACACCATTTGCGCCCGCCAGTTCGACGCGCTGCACGGCGGGATCGTTCATGGCGTCGGCGAGACCGCTCATCCGCGCGGGGAAAAGGCCATTCAGCGATATCGCGCGCGCTGCGATCGATGACGGGTCAAGTTCGGGCGTGTCATATTCGGCCGGAACCTCGACGGCGGCAATGGGCGACTGCGCGTCGCCGCTGCGGCCAATCTGTATGTTGAGTTCCAACGGCCCAGCAAGATTGGCGCGGAACCATTCTCCGATGGTCTGGCCGGTCACCCGCCGCATCAGTTCCGACGTGATCCAGCCCACGGTGATCGCATGATAGGCGTGTGCCGTGCCCGGCTCGAACAGCGGAGCTTCCGCCGCAAGCCTTGCTGCCATCGCGGCTGTATCGGCCAGGCCTGCGATCGTGATCGGTCCGCTTATCAGGGGAACGCCAGCCTGATGTGCGAGCGCCTTGCGGACACTGATATCGCCCTTGCCGTGCGCCGCGAACTCGGGCCAGTAGTGCGCGAGCGGCAGATCGAGATCGATCCTGCCGTTCGAGACCTGCGACAGGACGCACAGTGCCGATATTCCCTTGGTGACCGAGAAAACGGGGACGGCGGTATTGCGATACCAGGGGGTTTGATCGCTGGCATCTGCCGAGCCGCCCCAGAGATCGAGCACCGGCTGGCCGTCACGATAGATGGCGCAGGCGGCCCCGCGTTCGCCGCCCTCCTGGAAGTTCGCTTCGAATGCGTCGCGGCACGCCGCGAATTGCGGATCGACGGTGCCCTGAATTTGGGAACGGTTGGTCAAAATTTTCCCTCCTTGGTTCGGGCATCGATCAACACGGCTTCGCCGAGCGCGACGGCGCCAAGCGGCCCGGCCCGGTCTCCGAGCGCCGGAAGCGTGACCAGATCTTCGGCCGCGTCGCCCGGGACGAAGGGAAGATAGCCAGCCAGGTCCGCGACGACATGCTGCCAGGCGCGTTCGAGCAGAAAGGAGCGGCCCATGCCGATCCCGCCGCCTATCAGGATTTTCTGCGGGCTCGTTACCAGCAGAAGAGCACCGATCAGCTGGGCCAGGTCGTGCGCGACAAACGACCAGCGCGGATCATCTGCCCGTATTTCCTCGCCCGCCCTGCCGAACCGCGCCTGCAGCGCAGGACCCGACAACAGGCCCTCGATGCAGTCGCCATGAAACGGGCAGCTACCCGAAAACTCGTCGCCGTTTGCGCGCCGCAATCGGAGATGCCCGATCTCGGGATGGAGCGCCCCGTGCACGGGGCGCCCTCCGAGCAGCAAGCCCCCGCCGACGCCGGTGCCGAGCGTCAGATAGCAGAGGCTGTCGAGGCCCTGTCCAGCGCCCCAGCGCCATTCGGCAAGGGCCGCGGCATTGACGTCGGTATCGATACGCCACGGGCAATCCGCGACCGCGCCCAGCGCACCCGCGATATCGGCTCCGCTCCAGCCTGCCTTGGGCGTGGCGAGCATTGTGCCAAAATCCGTTGCACCCGGATCAAGCCGCAGCGGACCGAAAGAAGCTATTCCGAGCGCGGCAAATCCTTCGCGCCGCTTCCACCCTTCGAGCGTATCGACGAGGGCGCCGAGCGTTTCATTTGGCGTCGTCGTCGCAAATCGCGCGCTCGCCAGAATCTCGCTCCCGCGGGCAAGGACAGCCAGCGCTTTCGTCCCCCCCAGTTCGATGCCGGCGATTGTCTTCATAGGGACCATAGCTATCGCGCGATCCCTGCCTTGTCGCCTGCCAGCCACAGATGAACGAACGGCGCAAACGCGCCGCCGAAGTTCCGGTCATCGCCGCCGCTCCAGTCATCGACAAAGCTCGTGACGGACAAGTCGGGCAGTACGAACCAGCTATAGGCCTGCGCCGGCGCGGCTTCGGGATTGGCGAACACCAGCCCGCTACCATTGACCGGGCGCCAGCCCTCGAAGAGCGCGGGGGATACCATTGCGTAGAGCCCGGTCGGGCCGGCAGGCCCCGACGGCGCAAAAACATGACGCTGCGTCGACCAGAAGAGATAATAAAGGCCGGCGTGGAAAATGATGTGCGGTCGCTCGAGTTCGTTGTTGAGCGTGTCTGCGCTGACGATCGGCGGAAGGAGGGTCCAGCCCTGCTCGCCGCATTGTCGGCGAACAATTCCGATGACGCCGTTATATTCGGACCGCGAGCGCGCCTGCGATCCCGCGAACAGCAGATAATCATCGCCTCCCGCCGGATCACGGAGAAAGGCCGGATCGCGGAACGCCTTGATCTTCCCGACCTCGCTCGGGCCGCCGCAGGTGGACATATAATGCTCGAGGTCGATCGGGACGATTTCTTCCAGCTCGCGCCAATCGCCAAGCCTGGGTGCCTCGCCCGACAGGTCGAGCGTCGCCAACGCTGAAAATAAACGCTGCTCGAAGGTCAAAATCTGCTCGCCGCGACGCCCGGTAGCGGTAAAATATAGGGCGACGGTCGCAAGGTCCGCGGAAGCGACGGCCGACCCCGACCATTCGCGGCTACCGGGTGAAAAGCCGTCTGGCATGGCCGGCCCGAGGTGCCGCCATCCTTCCGCGCTGTGCAGCAGCAGGTGGATGCGTGCATGCCCGTGGCGCTCGTCCGGGTCGGCGAAGCGCGGCGCGCCGAGTGCCATCCACAGCTGCCTGCCACCGGCCAGGATGATCGGCTTTCCGGCCTCGTCCTGCACAGGCCAGGCGTCCCAGACGCCGAGATCGGGAGCGATCGGTGCGAAATCTTCCTCGCTGAGCAGCGGCGCCCGCAGAACGGGCGCTGCGTCGATCGCCTCGATATGATCACCCGTCCAGCGAGCCGGAACCATCATGATAATTTCACTCTCAAATATTCGAAAACCGGACGGACGCGCCGTCGAACATCGGAATCAAATGAGGGGGCGAGCGCCGCTGCGCTCGCCCCTCCTGATCAATCGATGGTGGTGCGCAAGCGCAGGCCGATGGTGCGCGGATAAGGTCCGGCGAGCAGCAGACTGTTGCGAACGAAAGACGGACCGCGTTCGTCGGCGAGATTCTCGCCGAAGATCGAAAGCTCCCAGCGGTCCGTGCGGATTCCCGCACTGGCATTGTAGAGCGAGTAGGGCCGGACGACATAGCCGTCGTACATGACCCGGCTGCTGGTGCGGCTGGCCGCACCGTTGAGGAAGAAGCGCAGGTCGCCGCTGCCGAGCGGCCGCTCGAAATCGGCATCGAGACGATAATTATACTTCGCTGTGCTCGAGAGGCGCTCGCCATTGGCGACGTTGGGAAGCGAGGCGGTGACGGCGGGATAGATGTCGCGGAATTCGCTGTCGTTCCAGTTGGCGACCGCGCCGAGATTGAGGCCATCGATCGGGGTGCGCCACCGCGCTTCGAGATCGACCCCCGTCGTGCGGGCTTTGCCGACGTTCGCGAACGCGGAAACGCCGAACGGCGTGAGACCGAATTGCAGATCCTTGAAATCGATGCGGTAGACGTTGAGCCCGAGCTGGACGCGTCCGTCGGCAAGCTTCGCCTTGATGCCCGCCTCATAGTTGGTGAGCGTATCGGGATTGAGCGCACTCGACGACGGGATCCCCGATGCCTCGACCAGCGAGGCCTGGAACGGCGTCTGGGTAATGCCGCTCCGGAATCCCGTGCTGACCGTCACGAAGGCGGTCAGATCGTCGGTCGGGAACCAGGAAAGGTTCGCGCGCCACGTCACCTTGTCGGGTTTGGTTTGCCCCGAGCCCGTTCCGGTCAGGATCGAGTCCGCATCGAAGCGTCGATTGTCCTTGTAATAGCGGATGCCGACCAGCGGCACGAGCTTGCCGCCGAACAGATCGTAGCTGATTTCGCCGAAAGCGGAATAGTTGCGGGTCCGCGTATCGTTGAACCCACTGATGGTGAGCGCGGTCAAGTTGGCATCGAAGCTGAAGAGCGCCTTAGCATTCTGGTAGAAACCGCCGACCAGCCAGTGGAACGGACCATCGCCGTTCGAGCGAAGCTGGATTTCCTGCGCGAAGCTGCGCGCATCATAACCGTTGAAGAGCGCGCCGGTGCCGAGCGGTCCGAAGGTCTGTCCGGTCAGATAGCCATATTCGGCATCGAGATAGCTGGTCGAACTGCTGAGGATCGCGGCGCCGGCGTCATATTCGACCGACACGCTGTAGAGATCGAAATTCCCGTTCTCATATCCGCGCGTGGTTCCGCTGAACCACTGCTGGGCAGGCTCAAGCTGGTTGATGCTCTGCGTATAATTCTGGCGCGGTTCCCAGTGCGCGGCCTGCGCCCGGATGCGCAGCGCGTCGGTCGGCTGCCAGAGCAGGACCGCCCGCACGTCGCGGTTGGTGACGTCGTTGGCATTCTTGAACGACGGCCCACCGGTCGCCGGCGTCTCGCTGAAGATATCGACATAGCCGGCACGCTTGTCATAGCCGCCGCTGATGCGGATCGCGAGCCGATCCTTGATCAGCGGCACCGAGATCGCTGCCGACACCCCGTAGTTCAGCGCGCTCGCATCATCCATCTTCGCGATCGTCGCCTCGCCGCGCATCTCGAAATTGTCGAGATCGGGCTCGCGCGTATGGTAGATGATCGTGCCCCCTGCCGAACCCTGCCCATAGAGCGTACCCTGCGGCCCGCGCAGGACCTCGATGCGGTCGATATCGATGAAGCGGAGCGGCGGCGCGATCGGCGAATTGGGAATCGCGAAGGGAACGTCGTCGATATAGTAGCCGATCGGCGAGTCGCCGATGCCGCCCGCGGCTCCCACGCCGCGCAGCGAGAAGGTCTTGATCACCGAGCCGACCTGTTCGCCCGGCGAAGCACCCGGGATCGAGTTCACAAGATCGGTCGTCTCGCGGATTCCGCGCTCTTCGAGCTGCTCGCCGCTGAAGGCCTGGATCGCGAGCGGCGTGTCGATCAGCGACTGCGAGCCCTGGCGCGACGCCGTCACGACGATGTCGCTGTCACTGCTTTCCGTCGTGGAAGCTGCATCTTGCGCCATCACCGGAGTGATCAATGCGATATGTGCAATGCCGGTAAAGGCGGCGGCGGTCAGGCGGCGTGTCATAGGTCCTCTCCCCATAAGCTGCGAATCCGCGATGGAATACGCAATCGATTGCGTGCGGTTTACGCAATCGATTGCGCAGTTGTCAACTCTCTGTTACCCGGCGGCAACGAATGTAGGTGGAGAGCACGCATGACAGGACCGACCGACCTTCCGAAAGGCGCCAAAGTCGGCACTTCGACGAAGCTTTATTACGGGAGCGGTCAAGCCGTCGACGCCATCGTCCAGGCGATCGTCAACACCTTCCTCCTCTTCTATCTCACCGCCGTATGCGGGATGTCGGGGGCTGCCGCCGGCAGCATTTTCCTGATCTCGCTTGGCGTCGACGGGTTGCTCGATCCGTTCATCGGGCGGCTCTCGGACAATTGGCGGTCGCGCTGGGGCCGCCGCCTCCCCTTCATGACGATCGCGCTTCCGCCCATGATGATCGCCTCGGCGCTGCTGTTCACGCTCCCCGCCAATCTCGCCGGCGGCGCCCTCTTCGCTTATGTGCTGGCGCTCAACATCGTC
This sequence comes from Sphingopyxis sp. 22461, assembly GCF_052044915.1. Taxonomy (NCBI): domain Bacteria; kingdom Pseudomonadati; phylum Pseudomonadota; class Alphaproteobacteria; order Sphingomonadales; family Sphingopyxidaceae; genus Sphingopyxis; species Sphingopyxis sp. 22461. Next base: position 179,294 of record NZ_JBQENY010000010.1, on the reverse strand, counting down.
CTGCGTGTCGGCCTGTCGGTTTTCGCGCTCCCTCATTCGGCGCTGACCGCCGAACTCAGCGACGATTATGGCGAGCGCTCGATTATCAGCACCTACCGGGCCCTGTTCATCGTGCTGGGCACCGCGGCCGCGCTTCTCCCCGCCTTCGGCTTCCTGTTCGCCGAAGACGGCGCGCTCCAGACCCGGCCACCCTACCAGTGGCTCGGGCTCATGACCGCCTGCCTGATCGGCGGGTTCGGGTCGGTCTGCGTGGGGGGGATCTTCAAGACCGTGCGCAGGCTGCCGATGCCGCCCGGCGAGGCGACGGGCACCGGCTTCCTGTCGGACATGGCACAGATGTTTCGCAATCCGTCCTTCGTGCCGATGTTCGGCGGCGCGGTGCTGGTGCTGGTCGGCCAGGGCGCGACGACGGCGCTCAACCTTCACGCGTACCGCTATTTCTGGGAGCTGCCGACCGCCTATATGCAGCTGCCGCTGCTCGTTCTGCCGCTCGGCATGCTGCTCGGAACCCTCGCCGCAGGCCTCTTGCTGCGGCGCATCGAAAAGCGCGACGGCGTCGTCGGCGCGATCACGCTGCTCGGCGTCTACCAGATCGTCATCACCCTGCTCGCCGTCACCGGCGTCATTCCCGCGGGGTCGATGATCGCGGTCGTTCTCGTCGCGATCAGCGGCTTGCTCTTCGGCGGCTGCGGCGCGCTCTGCTTCGTCTGCTTCTACTCGATGATCGCCGACGCGGTCGATGAGCATGATCACCTCTTCGGCGTGCGCCGCGAGGCCCTCTATGCCGCGGCGCTGATGGTCGGAGCCAAGGCTGCCACCGGTCTCGGTGCCTTCCTTTCCGGACTCGGTCTCCAACTCATCGGGTTCGTGGCGCCGGCGAAAGCGAGCGGGATCGTCCCGCCGGATATCGCCACGTCGGTGGGTCTCCTATGGGGCCTCGGCGGCGCGCTGGTCGTGCTCGCGGCCATCCCCTTTCTTCGGCGATACAGGATCGATCGGTCGCATCATGCGGCGGTCCTCGAAAGCCTTGCGGCGCGCAACGCCGATCACAACACGGCACCGAATTTGACGCCGGACCTTGCGCAGGCCTGATCGGCGGTGCAATCGATGGCGTAACGCAGACGGGCGAGTGGAATGGAACTGGAAAAGGTGCGCCCAAAGTCGGGCCGGGCAGTCAAGATGACGGACATTGCGCGGATCGCGGGGGTATCCTCGTCGACCGTGTCGCGGGCGCTTGCCGATCATCCCACCATTCCCGAGGCGACGCGAACTACGATCCAGGCGCTGGCGAGAGAGCATGGCTATGTCGTGAACCGCGCCGCGCGGAACCTGCGCCAGAGCCAGACGCAGACGATCGCCGTCGCGGTCCCGCTTGGCCACGAGCGCGAGCAGCTGATTTCAGACCCCTTCTTCCTGCGCCTGTTCGGACATCTCGCCGACGAGATTTCGCAGCGGCGCTACGACATCCTGCTCGTGCGCGAGCCCTCGCCCGACGCGCATTGGCTAGGGCGCCTCGTTCAGTCGCAGCGCGCCGACGGCTTCATCATCGTCGGGCAGAGCGACCAGCATCAGGCCCTTAACCTTGCGGCCCGCGACTACCGCCCGCTGGTCGTCTTCGGTTCAGAACTGCCAGATCAAATCTATTGCTCCGTCGGCTCCGACAATTTCGAGGGCGGCCGGCTTGCCACGGACCATTTGCTCCGATCCGGCCGCAGGCGCATCCTGTTCCTCGGTCCCGCCGAACTGCCGCAGATCGACCTCCGGCTGGACGGTTACCGGCAGGCGATCGGCGATCATGGCCTGTCGGTCGACGAGAGCTTCGTCCTGCCCGCGCATTTTACGGGACCCTCGGCCCATGACGCGGTGCGCGATCTTCTCGCGCGGGGGGTGGAATTCGACGGCATCTTTGCGGCCTCTGACGGCATCGCGCTGTCCGCGATCCGCGCGCTTGAGAGTGCAGGCATGCGCTGCCCTGACGACATCTCCGTCGTGGGTTTCGACGACAGCGATCTCGCCTCGCAATCCCATCCGGCGCTAACCACCATTCGGCAAGATGTCCCCGGTATCGCGGCGACGATCGTCGATCATCTGTTTCGACGGCTGGAAGGGGAAGGCACCTATTCGTCGACGCTGCCGGTGAGCCTCATCCTCCGGGAATCCGCTCCCGGCTGAAAACACAGATGGCCGGTTACACACAGGCAGCTTTTGGGCTGCTCAACAAAGAGAGCAGACATTCCAAAGTCCAGCCACAGCGCTGCGGGTGCCGACCATTCTATGCGAGTAGGCCGCCATCAATCACGATCTCCGCTCCGGTCATATTCCCCGACTTAGGTGACGAGAGAAACAACAGCGTCTTCCGAGCCTATGCCACTACCCCCTACATGATCCCAGGGTGACCACCAGGGCTCCGTCGTAGCCCGCCCCCGATCGAAGACGAGGCACTCGCCCGCGATCAACTCTTCGACGCCGGCAAGACATGTCTTCCGTCCGCGCAAATCTCCGCCCGCAAGGATGCAGGCAAGCTCCGGAAAGTCGACGGCATCGGGGCCGGGCGCGGCGAGGTTCAAGATCGTACCGCCGAGAGCGACCCCTTCCGCTCCAATGCGGAAATAGCAGGGAAGCAGCCCGGAAGGGTCGCGAAATATACGCACCGCATCATCCGGCCCCACATGCACGACCACATAGCCACCCCAATATCCGCCGAGCAGCCCGCGCCCCCGATCGTCCATTAGACGGTCCGCTTCCGCCTGTCCTATTGTGAGGACCGAAGTGCTCGGTGTGCCGCGACGGAAAAGCCGGCCGATGATGATGGTCCGCGGCCCGACGCGGATTAGCGGCTCCCCTGACCAGATCGCGGCGCCGGGCAGAAGGATATCCGGCGGGACGCCATGCAGCGAGAGGCTAGCCGAGTTCGGACCCAGGTCGATATGATAGCCGCCTACCATCAGACAGCGAAGATCGGTTCATAATGGAGCACGACATCGAGCGGATCGGTCAGAACGAGGTCGCCGGCCTGCACCCAGCAGTGCGCGGCGAAAGGCATGGTGACGCCGAAGACAAGCGAGACGCCCTGCTTTTGCCGGGCCATCATGCGCTTCATCGCGATGCCGCGGGGAAGGCATTGGTCGGCGATCGACACATAGCGCCTCGCGCGGTGGAAGGCCGCTGCGATTGCTTCGCACGCCTCCCCGGTCGCTGCCGGTATGGAGTCATGCGCGCCGGAGAATTCACCGAGGATTTGGGCGATCGGGCGGCGGCGCAGGTCGCGCTGCGCGCGCCGCTGCGCGGCCACGCTCGCTACGGCGGAAAGAATGTCAGAACGACGAAGCGGAGCATCCACAAGGCTGCGAGACGGACTGGCTATGGAAACCGCGCGCGGCACTCTCCCCTTCCCGGTCTCGCCGGTGAGACCGCAGCTTTGCAGTTCGTCATGGTCGGCCTGCGTGGAAGTCCCGTTGAGAAAGCGTTGGAAGGCCTCCGCTGAGCTGCCGGCGAGCAGAAAATAACGGTTTTCAAGAAGGTCGAAGAAGACGAAGCTTTCGTTCACGCACCGATAGTGCAGGCCGGGGCGCAGCAAGGGTGTCATGAAGGTTTCAGGCAAGCCGCTGCGAATGGCGTGCCGCACGGTGGCGGCACGCCAGCGCTGTCAATCGTCGACGGTGATGCCGCCGGCGAACAGATAGTGTTCGCCCTGGTCCTCATCGACGGGGCCGAGGGGTTCGATGCCCCGGGTTTCGACACTGATCGCGCCGAGATCGATCAGCTCGCTGCTATGCTGCTTATTCATCACGTCTTCCTTCCCAATTAGCGACCGGAATGAGTCGCATTGAGGAAGTTATGCTCTGGCCAAGACGCCATCCATTTTATTATCCAATAATAATCGCATGAAGAAGTTTTCGCAAAAGAGCGACCGGGAAAAGGAAACACTCGTCGGTGAGCGTATCGCTACCTTTAGCTTGGGCCTGGACATGCGTAGCGAAACCCGGTCACGCGCCGATACATCATCGGCGCTGCCGCCATCATGCGTCAATCACGCGATTCCGCAATGCGAACTGGCTCCAGATCGGAATTCATTCACAATAGGCAATATTCCACGCGGACCACGTGACCGGCGCCCACCTGGCGGTCCTCGGTGAGGCCGATTAAGCCACCGGCCTCGGCAATCCGTTCGATCGCGGCTCGCGGCACGCGCACGCCCCACCACCCATCCTCCACTCGATCTAAGCCAGATCGCCGCAGCATGGACGCTTCATTTTCAAGCGGGGTGCTTACTCCCAGGCAGCGAGAGAACATTCTGCCAAACACTCCTACATCGTGAATGAATAGCCGGGACTTCGACGAGGCAAAACCTCAGCGGCTGCCTGAAGATAAAGATCAATATGTTCACCGATTACCCGTGCAAAAGGGGTTCGCGAAAGCTGGTAGGTACCGGCACACCGCGGGCTCGGCATCGCAACGCACGCGGTGCTGGCGCCTCGTGACCGTTGAGGGAAAACCCTCATTGTTTCACCCGCTGGGAGGATTAGGCTGAAACAAATTCATACACAGGAGCACCTCATGGCTGACACTCAAACAAACGACAAGAAACCGCAATCCGACCCCGCCGAGAAGGACGCATTCTTTCCCTCACCCTATTCGCTCGGCCAGTTCACCTCGCCGAAGTCCGACCTCAGCGGTGCGGACTATGCCGCGCCCTACCAAGGCAGCAAAAAGATTCTGATGATCGGTGCCGACGAACGCTATCTTCTCACCGACAATGGTGCCTTCTTCTCGACCGGCAATCATCCCGTCGAGACGCTTTTGCCGATGTATCATCTCGACAAGGCGGGGTTTGCATTCGATGTGGCAACCGTCTCGGGCAACCCGGTCAAGTTCGAATTCTGGGCGATGCCGCCGCAAGATGACGAGGTGAAGGACTTCTTCGACAAATATCACCCTCAGTTCAAAAGCCCGCTCACCTTGGCCGACGTTGTTGCCGGCGGGCTCGAAGACTATGCCGCGATCTTCATTCCCGGTGGCCATGGCGCGCTGATCGGCTTGCCCGAGAGCGAAGATGTCAAGGCTGCGTTGGAATGGGCGGCCGCCAATGACCGCTTCCTGATTTCGCTCTGTCATGGACCCGCCGCTTTTCTCGCGGTCGGGAACAGCGACATCTACCGCGGCTACAAAATCTGTGCCTTCCCCGATGCGCTCGATGCGACGACGCCGGACATCGGCTATATGCCGGGTCATCTCACTTGGAAGTTCGGCGAGAAGCTGAAGGCCCTCGGTTTCGAGATCATCAACGAGGGTATTTCGGGCGCCGTGCACCGGGACCGCAAGCTGCTGACGGGAGACAGCCCGCTGGCGGGCAATGCGCTCGGCAAGCTGGCCGCCGAAGCATTGCTCGCGGATGCCGACACGGGTTGATGGATAGGGCCGGTCGATGAGTGCGGTCACCGCCGATGCGGCATTTCGGAGCGTCCTTGCGATCGAGGTGGCCGACGAACTTGCCGCAATCGAAAATGGGGTCCGCGCCTTTGCCGGCCCCCTAGGCTACGACCGGTTTGTGCTATTCTCGGCATCCGCAGCACATGATGAGGTGCTGCAGAGCATCTACTGGGTTGAAGGTGACTGGTTCGGTGACGGCGAAAGCGTCGATGCTGCGACCTATATCCGCCGCTGTCCGGTGACGCGCCACATTCTTGAGGCGCGTGAACCCTTCTTCTGGACCAAGACGGTTGGAGAGGACGGCGACCTTTACAAGGTTGTGCGCGTGCCGCGTGGGCAGGGGATTCATGGCCTCCAGATTCCCATATTCGGCCCGCTCGGACTTGAGGGCGCAATGAGTCTGGGCGGAGAGCGGATCGACGCATCACCGCAGGCGCGATTGGCGCTTGGGCTGATTGCGGAAGCGGCTTTTCTTGCCGCGCGAAAGGTCTTCGAAGCGCCGATCGATAGCGTAAGCAAGCTGTCCGATCGCGAGCGGGAAGTTCTGGCCTGGACTGCCGCCGGGCGGCGGCAGGCCGACATCGCCGTGACCCTCGGCCTGTCCGAGCGCACAGTCGAAAATCATCTTCGGCGCGTCCGCAAGCGCCTGGGCGTTCTGACGACCGGGCAAGCGATCAGGGTCGCGATCCGCAACGGTGAGATCGACGCTTAAGATTGACGCTATGGGAGATACGAGATGAGCAAGACGGTCCTCATAACCGGTGCGGCTTCCGGCTTTGGTCGTGGCGTCGCGTTCGGTCTGGCAAAGCGCGGGCATCGGGTAATTGCCGGCTGCCAAATATGGCCCCAGGTCTGGGAATTGCGGAATGCTGCCTAGGCGGAAGAGTCCGACATGCAGGTTATCAAGCTGGACGTCTTGAATGAGATAGACCGCGCAAAAGCGCTCGGCATCGAGATCGACATATTGTTCAATAATGCCGGGATCATGGAATCGGGACCAATGGTCGAGATTCCGATGACGGTGTTTCGTTCCGTATTCGAAACCAATGTCTTTGCCGCGCTCGAACTCGCGCAAGGCTTTGCCCGCGCCATGGTCAGGCGCGGTGCCGGCCGGATCGTCTGGACCTCATCGGTAGCCGGGCTGGTCAAGGTTCCCTTCGATGGCGCTTACGCAGCATCAAAGCATGCTGTCGAAGGCATCTGTTCGGCGATGCACGAGGAACTGAAACCCTATGGTGTCGAGGTGCTGACGGTGACCCCCGGAGCCTTCCGCACGGGTTTTAATGACACCGGCATGGAGAGCATGGATCAGTGGTGGGATCAGGGCGAGCGAGTGGTCGGGCACTGGCCTGTTCGCGAGCTCATCCATCAGTATGATCCTGCCGAGATGATCGAGGCGATCATCGAAGTGATCGAGGCCGAGCACCCTCCATATCGAACCGTGCGACCTGCGAGTGCCGAGGCAATGGTGCGCAAGGAACAGCAAGATGCATGGTCGACATTGATCTGATCGCCAAGCCCGAGGCGCCTTGCGCGAAGCACCCATGATGGGCGATCAGCGCGCAACAAGGCCCCATCATTCTAAGGATTTTAACGCCTGACAGGTCTAAACCCCGGGGGCACAGCCGTCATGGCGCGAGCCGATGGTAGAAGCGGATCGAATGTCCGTCGTTTCGAGCAGAATGGCTGCCAGCCGCATACCGCGGCTGACGTGGATCGTCGCAGGACGAAATATGATGGGCTGTCCTCCGTCATGACAATGACACACCCGACGAGGGCAGGTAATAGAATTACTTGATTAATTAATATCGCGTCTCGATGCTTGTTATGGCAGGGAAATGCCAACGGCCATTTTCCGCCTCTCGTGGCGCAGATCAGGAGCGGCTCATCATGGTTCATCATGATCCATTGCGCGATTTCGACCACAGGAGAGCAACTGACACCCGCCAAGAATATCGTGCCCGCCGAGTTGCGGGCCGGGCGCCACGGTCGCCCTAGGACATCTCATGGAGCTGATCGAAGTCATACGCGATGACATGCTTGCGACCGTCATTCTGAATCGCCCCGAGGCAATGAATGCCCTGTCAGCGAAGTTACGTTCGGAGCTTTGCCTGGCGATGACCGAACTGGCCCTGGATCGCTCCGTCCATGCCATCGTCCTGACCGGCGCGGGATCGCGCGCCTTTTCCGCGGGCCTCGACCTCAAGGAGCTGGGCGCCGATATCGGCAGCTTGGGAGAAACGAAGACGCGGACCGAGAATGACGATCCGGTGGCGGCGATCGCTTCCTGTCCACAACCGGTCATCGGCGCGATCAACGGCGTGGCGATCACCGGCGGCTTCGAGCTCGCGCTGGCGTGCGATATCCTGATCGCGTCGACCAACGCGCGCTTTGCCGATACGCATGCCCGTGTGGGGATCATGCCCGGCTGGGGGCTGTCGCAAAAGCTGTCACGCATCGTTGGTCTTTCGCGCGCCAAGGAGATTTCGCTCACCGGAAATTTCGTCACCGCCGAACAGGCGCTCGACTGGGGGCTGGTCAACCATGTCGTCGCGCCCGACGCACTTCTGCCGAAGGCCCGGGCCATCGCTCGCGACATTGCGAGTGCTGCACCTTCGATGATCGCGTCCTACAAGCGCTTGATCGACGATGGCCACGCGCTAGCGCTGGGGGAAGCGCTCGCCTTCGAACGCGAGCGCTCGCGGGCGGCCAATCTGCAGGTGACCGCTGAAGAGGTCGAGGCGAGACGTCTCGACGTCGTCGAGCGCGGGCGGGCGTTTGGCTGATCGCCCAATTTTTGGAGAATCCGCGTGAGGCCTGTTGGTCGTCGCGGGTCGGTAACGGGAGGCATGAATGTCGAGCATAATTGTGGCGGGCGGTTTGGGAATTCTGGGCCGGGCGATTACCACCGAACTCGCTTCGCGCGGTCATGACGTGGCGGTCGTCGATTATATGTCGGGTGCGCACGAAGACGCCGCGTCTGTCACCAGCGGCATTGATCTCGCGGACAGCGATGTCGTGAAGGAAGCCTATGCCCGGATCGCGGCGGAAAAGTCAGGCATCAAGGGACTGGTCAATGTCGCGGGAGGGTTCGTCTGGGAGACGCTCGAACACGGATCGATCGACAGCTGGGACCGGATGTACCGCATGAATCTTCGAACGGCAGTGGCGTCCTCACATGCCATACTCCCTCACCTCGAGCACGGCGGCTCAATCGTGAATATCGGCGCCGCCGCTGCGACAGACCCGCAAGTCGGAATGGCGCCCTACACTGCGTCGAAAGCCGGAGTCGCTGCGCTGACGGCAAGCTTGTCGGAGGAGCTTCGGCCCATGAGAATTCGGGTGAACGCAGTGCTGCCGACGATCATCGATACGCCGGCGAACCGCGCGGACATGCCGGATGCTGACCTGAGCGACTGGATTTCGCCCCAGGCGGCCGCTCGCGTCGTCGCCTTTCTGCTTTCAGACGAGGCGGCGAGCATTACCGGAGCCCAGCTCAAACTCTCCATGGGGCAATGAGCCAATCGCACGGCGGTGTGCCGGTTTGGCCGGCGCAGCGGCGCGATCAAGCCGCATCGATCTTGCCGGGAGTGCGAGCCTTGCGCGGCAAGGTCAGAGCTTGGCGGCGATCGTCATCAAAATGGCGCCCCAAACGAGGAAGGTGACGGCGTAAACCGCAATACAGTCAGCCTCTTGGCGCAGTCTGGCGCGCATGATCTTCTCTCCTGCTCCTTGCCCCGCCCTTGTTTCGGGCGGTGGCTTCACACAATGCCGTCATCGCGCGGAATCTGGCTTCGGATGCGGGGTTCGAGGCCCGCACCAAAAGCGGTCATCCGGAGATGGATCGGCGGATTTCTTCGCTCTGTTCGCCTATCGCCGGGGCGACCTTGCCGGCTCCTCCCAGCGATACGCCAAAGCGGACAGGATGCCCCATCCGGAAGCACCGTCCTTCGGTGGGATGCTCATAGGCTTCGAAGAAGCCGGTGGCGGCAAGATGCGGATCATTCATGATGTCGGCGAGGTCACGGACAGGCTGAGCCGGGATTTGCGCGGCATGGCAGCGCGCAACGAGGTCGGCGGTCGTGAAGCCTGGCGTCAACCTTGCTATTTCGCGGTAAAGGAGCGGGAGATTGCGCCCCCGCGCCTTGCGGGTTGCGAACGCGTCCTGATCGAGGAAGCCCGGATTGCCAAGCAGTTCGAATATCCGCGACCAGCTTTCGTCGGTGTAAGCGACGATGCTCACGTAGCCGTCGGAGGTCGGGAAAGGCTGGCGATCGGGATCGATCTGGCGAAAATAGCCAACCGGAGCATTGGGAGGGTCGAAGGCCAGGCCGCCGAGATGCTCAAGCAGCATGAAATTGGTGAAGACCTCGAACATCGGAATTTCAACGAGCTGACCCTCGCCAGTCCGCATGTGATGGATAATGGCGGCGAGCACCGCGTGCGCCCCATGAAGACCGGCGACCTTGTCGGCGATCAGCGAGGGCAGATAGCGCGCGCGCGGATCGCCATCGACGCGGGGGAGAAGCGTTGCCGTCCCCGACGCTGCCTGGATGACGTCGTCATAGGCCTGTAGATCGGCATAGGGGCCATCCTGACCGAAGCCGACGCAATGCGCATAAATGATATCGGGCTTGATCGCCTTTACCGCTTCATAGTCCAGGCCGAGACGTTCGGCGGCTTTGCCCCTGACATTGAGAACGAACACATCCGCATCCGACAGAAGCTTCTTCATCGTCTCGAGGTCGGCGGCGGTCTTGAGATCGAGGGCGATCGATTGCTTGCTGCCGTTGATTGCCATGAAAGCAGGCGCCATGCCATGGGTCGCGGCCGCCTTGCCCGACCAGCGAAAAGAGTCCCCGCTTCCAGGCACTTCGACCTTGATGACGTCGGCGCCGAGTTCAGCGAGAATATGGGTGCAATAGGGTCCGAAGACGACGGTCGTGAGATCGACGACCTTCAAGCCCGTAAGCATCGCCTTGCCGTCCGCCATTCCCATCATATGCTATTCTCGCTGCCTTACCGTAAGCCACAGCATTTTAATTACCCAATTAATGATGCGCGATCAAGCTGAACCGTCGCGCCTCCCGGCGTGACATGCGCCGAAACATGACGGCACGGAGCGCGACCGACGCTCAGCGCGCGGATCCGATGGCGCGCCAGACCAGATTCTTCTGAATTTCCGTGGTCCCCCCGTAGATCGTTTGCGCGCGCTCGAAGAAATAGGAGGCCGTGGCGACCGCGGCAAACTCGGGAATGAGCGGCGTCGCCTCATGCCAGTCGGAACGAGAGCGATCGAAAAAGGGCGCCGCATACTCCCCTGCCCGGTCGATATACAGCTCGGTGATCAACTGCGCGGCCTGCGTGCAACCGATCTTCAGACTTGCGACGGTGGCGGCATCGCTTCCATGCACAAGTGCCTTCAGAACCTGCTGTTCGAGCACCATCACCGTAAATTCTGCATCGGCAAGCCGCCGGGCGAAGGCGCGGTCGCCCGCGACCATCGTGCGGAGGGTCGCAAGGTCGCGCTTCTTGCGGCCAACATGCGCGTAAGAGAGGCGCTCGTTCTTGAGAAGGACGTTTGCATAATGCCAGGCGCGCCCCTCCTCCCCGATGCGGTTTGCGGCGGGAACACGGACGTCGGTAAAGAAGACCTGGTTCAGCTCATGCGCGCCATCGATCGAAACGATCGGCCGCACGCTGATGCCTTCGCAATTCATCGGGGCGCAGATGAGCGATATGCCGTCCTGCTTTCTTTCTTCGTGCGAGGTACGGCAAAGGCAGAATATCCAGTCGGCGATGTGGGCGCCGCTTGTCCAGATCTTGGAGCCATTCAGAATATAATCGTCGCCATCGCGTACCGCCGAAAAGGCGAGACTGGCGAGGTCAGACCCCGCGTCGGGTTCCGAATAGCCTTGCGCCCAGAAGGAGCGCGACGAGAGAATGTCGGGCAGCCAGCGCTGCTGTTGTTCGGGCGTGCCGAACGCACAGATGATCGGCCCGATATAGATGAGGCCCATCGGAACCAGGTTCGGCGCGCCCGCCAGCTCCATTTCCTCTTCGAACAGATAGCGTTCGACCGGCGTCCATCCCGTGCCTCCGAACTCGCGGGGCCAGCTGGCAGCCAACCAGCCACGGGCCTGGAGCGCCTGCTGTGCGGCTTCATAATCCTGACGTCCGAGAAATTGACCGGTGCGAACCTTGTTCAGGACAGAAGGCGGGAACTCGGTTTCGAAGAAGCGGCGAACCTCGGCCTGGAACGCCCTGTCGGCGCGGCTGAACTGCAGGTCCATGGCCTCACTCTCCTCACTTTTTCAATTGCGGTGCTCCAGCAATTAATCGCATAGATAATTTCAGGCAAGCGTCGCGCAGGCCATCCATATCTGGCGAACGCCGTGGAGTTTATCATCTGGACGGGCTGGCCAATAGGACCAGCGCCGCCGCCACAGGGCGTGGGAATATATTGTTCAATCAATTAATTTACGCCATATCCGAACGGATAGCCGCAAGCTGCGGCGCGCCGATTGCAGGGGATGGTCGTGCCGGGACGACCACAGGGAGTGACGAATGAAGGTGCAGATCGAGGCGGAAGGAAGTTCGTCGACAGCGGAGTCTCGCGAGCGACTGCTGGAAGCGGCGGGACAATTGATGGCCGAGCGGGGTACGACCGATATTTCGTTGAGCGAAATTGCAGCGCGGAGCAGGGTCAATTCCGCGCTGGTCAAATATTATTTCGGCAACAAGGCGGGCATGCTGATGGCGCTGCTTCGCCGCCGCCTGGGTCAGGGAATGGCGGACCTGCAGCAGCTGCTGAAAATGGATATTTCGCCGCAGGACAAGTTGCGCATCCACATCAGCGGCATGGTCAACACCTATTATCAATATCCCTATGTCAACCGGCTGATGCACGAGCTGGCCAACGAGCCGTCGGGCGATTATGGCAAGCAGATCGCCGAGGAAATCAGCCTGCCGGTCGCGAAGGCGCAGCGCGCGATTCTGGAAGAAGGCCGGGCCAAGGGCATCTTCCGCGAGGTCGATCCTCTGGTCTTCTATTTCATGATCGTCGGGGCCTGCGACCAGCTGTTCCATTCTCGCCACCAGGCGCGACATGTGTTCGGCCTTGAGGAGATCAACGACGATCTCAAACGCCGCTACGTATCGGAGCTCTGCAACAACCTTATCAGGGGAATCTCGGCCGAAGCGCGCGCGAACTGACGACGCGCCGCCCCGGTTGAGCAGCGCGGGAAAGACGCAAGGCGCCGCGGCGCAGACTTGGCGCCTCCAGCCGCAGCCGCACGATTCCGTCCCCTCGCGCCGAGACCGACGCCAAGCTCCGCTGGACCTATTTGGCGATCGTAATCGTCTGGGGCACCGTGAACTCGAGCAGTCCCTCCTTGCCGTTCTCGACGCCGATCCCCGATTGCTTGTGACCCGCGAAGGGCGTCCAGGGCATGATGTAGAGCGTGTCGTTGATCCACACGGTTCCCGTCTCGAGACGCGACGCGATGTCCGCTGCGGCCTCCGTGTCGGCTGACCAGATCGAGCCGCCGAGGCCATATTCGCAGGCGTTGGCACGAGCGACCACCTCGTCGATGTCGCGGAACTTCAACAGCGGGAGGACCGGGCCAAAAGCCTCCTCCTGCACCACGCGGCTATCCTCGGGTGGGTTGTCGACGATCGCGAGTGGCACGAAGAAGCCAGTTCCTTCGGGAACGTCGCCGCCGGCAAGGAAGCGCAGCCCCTGCTGCCTGGCGTCCTCGATGAGATTCTTGACACGTTCGAACTGGGGGCGGTTCTGGATCGGTCCGAAATTGCTTCCCTGGTCGAGCCCGTCGCCGACCTTCGCGCCGCGCGCGCGCGCGACAAGTGCATCCGCCACCTTGTCATACACATCTTCGTGCACATACATCCGCTTCGTCGCGATGCAGATCTGGCCGCTGTTCGCGAAGGCCGAGAAGAAGAGCTTGTCGGCCACCTCATCCAGCGCCACATCGGGCATGACAATTGCCGCATCATTGCCCCCGAGCTCAAGGGTTACCCGCTTGAGGCCTTTGGACGCGGTTTCCATGACGCGCTTGCCAGTCGCGGTCGAGCCTGTGAAACTGATCTTGTCGATGCCCTCATGCGCGGTCAGCCAAGGGCCAAGGCGATCGCCGCCGCTGATCACGTTGAACACGCCTGGCGGAAGATGCTCGCGAAGAAGCTCGGCCAACTTGAGCATCGTGAGCGGTGTAAAGGGCGAAGGCTTGAGCACCAGGGTATTGCCGGTAAGCAGCGCCGGTGCGATCTTCCATACGGCGAGATTGACCGGGAAGTTCCAGGGTACGATGCCCGCGACCACCCCGAGCGGGACGTGGCGCGTTTCGGACCGTTTTGAAGCGCTATCCTCGGTGACGGTAACCGGAATGTCCTGCTTCGATACCTCATTGGCCCAATAGGCGGCGAAGGCGATCTCCTGCGCCGCGCCGTCGAGCGGGCGTCCCTGCTCAAGCGTAAACAGACGGGCGAAGTCGGCCTGGTGCTCGGTCAGAACCTCGCCAATCCTGGCCACCGCGCGCCGCCGCTCCTCGATCGGTGTAGCACGCCAGCCGGGAAAGGCCGCGCGGGCGGCGGCCACGGCGTCGTCCAACTGCTTTTCCGAGCAGTCGGGAGCCTTGGCAACGATCTCCTCGGTTGCCGGATTGATGACATCGATCGTCTCGCTCGACGAGACGGCCTTGCCGCCGATCGTCATCGTGAAGCTGTCGAAAAAGCTCATCCGGATTTTCTCCCATCAGGTGGCCGCAAACAATTGGCTCTATTTAATCATTCAATTGATTATGCGACGAGGCAAGCGTTTTTTGCATGCGGGCTCGCCGCCGGCCGGGCTCCCGAGCATTCCTGCCGCGTCGACCAATTCGCTTGATCGAAGCGAGGGATTAAATTAATCGCTCGACTAATTCTGGGTCGGACCAATCTCTTGCAAGGATGCTTTCATGACTGAAGCCTATATCATCGACGCCGTCCGCACCCCGCGCGGGATCGGCAAGCCCGGCAAGGGCGCGCTTTCGCACCTTCACCCGCAGCATCTTGCCGCGACGGTGCTCGCTGCGATCCGCGACCGCAATAATCTCGACACATCAACGGTCGACGACATCATCTGGTCGACGTCGAGCCAGGTCGGCAAGCAGGGCGGTGATCTCGGCCGCATGGCGGCGCTCTCGGCGGGCTATGACATCAAGGCGAGCGGCACGACGCTCGACCGCTTCTGCGGCGGCGGCATCAGTTCGGTGAATTTCGCGGCGGCGTCGGTGATGTCGGGTATGGAAGATTGCGTGATCGCCGGCGGCACCGAAATGATGAGCTTTACCGCCAGCCACGCCGCTGAGCAGGCCAACGCCGGCCTTGCCCCCCAAATGATGGGATCGGGTCATGAAGCGCTCGACACGCTCCACCCGCAATCGCACCAGGGAATTTGCGGCGACGCGATCGCGACGATGGAAGGCATCAGCCGCGAGGCTCTCGATGCGCTCGCGCTCGTCAGCCAGCAGCGCGCCGACAAGGCGATCAAGGAAGGCCGTTTCAGCAAGTCGGTCGTTCCGGTGCTGAACACCGACGGCAGCGTCGCGCTCGAGCGCGAGGAGTTCCCGCGCCCCGAAACGACCGCCGAAGGCTTGGCCGCGCTGAAGCCAAGCTTTGCGGGCCTGTCGGATTTCGACCTGGGCGGCGGCGTCACCTTCCGCGGCCAGATCAATCGCCGCTACCCCGACCTTGAGATTCAGCATTTCCACCACGCCGGAAATTCGTCGGGCGTCGTCGACGGTGCCGCCGCCATTCTGCTGGCATCGAAGGAATATGCCGACAAACACGGCCTTAAGCCGCGCGCGCGTATCGTCGCCTATGCCAACCAGGGCGACGACCCGACGCTGATGCTCAATGCCCCGGTTCCGGCAGCGAAAAAGGTGCTGGAAAAGGCCGGACTGACCAAGGACGATATCGACGTCTGGGAAATCAACGAAGCCTTCGCCGTCGTTGCCGAAAAGTTTATCCGCGACCTCGACCTCGACCGCGAAAAGGTGAACATCAACGGCGGCGCGATGGCGCTCGGTCACCCGATCGGCGCGACCGGCTCGATCCTGATCGGCACCGCGCTCGACGAACTCGAGCGTTCGGGCGGCCGCTATGGCCTGGTCACCATGTGCGCCGCGGGCGGCATGGCGCCGGCGATCATCATCGAAAGGCTTTGACGTCGATGCTTTGGCTGACGGATTGGAGCCGATGACAAATAGCGGCGGGCGGCGCGTTCGCCCGCCGCTATCCATTGCTGATGATGTCGTGCCCCTGAACCCAGAAGATGGGCGAGTTGGGAAGGTCGATGAACCTTTTCTCGTCGGCGAGCAGCAGCCTGCCTGCGGCGCGTCCTGCTTCGGTCATACCCGCCGCTCGCACGGCAGCCGCGCTATCGTACCAAAGCTCGGCAATACCGTCGTAGGGCGGAAGCTCGCAGCCGCGGCCAGCCAAAGCACGGGTGAGCCCGTCGTCGTCAAGGGCGTGCGACTGGACATAGCGGCGGATACCAAGCGTCTCGGCAACGCTGCGAACAAGCGGTGCATGTTGATTGAGCCAATAGTCCTGAAATTCGGACAACGTGAGAGCGGGCAACCGCCGCAGGCAGAATTTGATGGCAATCATGGTCAGACTTTCTTGTGAAAGGGTCGCCGCGCGCCCCGGATGGGAATTGGCTCTGGTCGCTGTCCCGCGCTTAAGGAGATAGGATATGAAGAACCGCCAATGGATATTGAAGCGCCGTCCGCAAGGCGCGCCTGGCGCCGCGGACCTGGAACTGCGGGAAACGCCCATAGGCCCGCTCGCGGACGGAGAGATATTGGTTCGCAACCTCTATCTTTCGCTCGATCCGACGAACCGGCTCTGGATGAGCGATCGCGACCAATATCTGCCTCCGGTCGGTGTGGGCGACGTCATGCGCGGCGGCACGATCGGCGTCGTCGAGGCTTCGCGCTCGGACCGCTTTCGCGTCGGGGACCTCGTCCTGCCATCGACCGGCGGTTGGGAGCTTTACTCGATAGCGAATGAGCGCGGATCGCGTCGTATCGCGCCGCAGGCTGGCGTTCCGCTGACGGCCTATTTGTCGGTCCTCGGGGCGACGGGACTGACGGCCTATTTCGGGCTGTTGGACATCTGCCAGCCTCGGGAAGGCGAAGTCCTGGCGGTGTCCGCGGCGGCGGGTGCCGTCGGCTCGATCGTCGGTCAGATCGGCCGCATCAAGGGCGCGCAAGTGGTCGGGATTGCCGGCGGCCCGGAAAAATGCGGCTGGCTTACCGAGACGCTGGGGTTTGATTCGGCGATCGACTATCGCAACGAGGATGTCGGTGTCGCGCTCGACCGGCTGTACCCGACAGGCATCGACATGAATTTTGAAAATGTCGGCGGCCCGATCATGGATGCCGTTTTCTCGCGTCTCCGCAAGGATGGCCGCATGGCGCTGTGCGGAATGATCTCCGCCTACAATGAGGAAGGACCAATGCCGGGGCCGCGCGACTTCGGGCGAATTCTCATGCAGCGCCTGACCGTTCGAGGCTTCATCGTGATCGATTATCTTCGCCAGGCGCCTGGAGCATTCGCCGACCTCTCGTCGTGGATTGCCGAGGGCCGGCTTGCCTGGAAGGATCATGTCGTCGACGGGCTCGAGGAGGCGGTGGCCGCGCTCGACCTGCTGTTTACAGGGGGCAACGACGGAAAGCTCGTCGTCCGGGTTTCGCCGGAGCCCTGACGCCTGACGCCTGACGCTGCGCACAGCCCCTTCATCGCATCGCTTCAAGTCCGACATCGCCTTCAGCGAACTGGAAGAGCGCCTCCGGCAGCGCCTCGCCGGTGAGGCCAAGCTCGCCAAACCGGCAAGCTTCCGCGGCCAGCCTCTCCCGGTCTTCGTCAGTGGCCGTCAGGCGCAGGATCGCGGACACCGCGGCGGTCGAACGGCCGGCGAACATGCCGGCCAATTCGAGGGCACGATCAAGCGCACACGGGACCACTTCATCGACAAGGCCGGCCGCCAGCGCCTGGCTGGCCGTCATGACGTCGCCGCGGAGCATGAGCAGGCGGGCCCGATGGCGTCCAATCAGTCGCGACAGCCGCTGCGTTCCCCCTCCGCCGGGGAAGATGTCGAGGCGAATTTCGGGAAGGCCGATCGCGGTGGCGGCGGGCGATGCGATCCGCATGGTGCAGGCAAGTGCAATTTCGAAGCCGCCGCCCATGCACAGGCCGTCGATCGCGGCGATCACCGGCTTTTCGGCGGCGTCGAGCATCGCGCCGAGTTCGGCGAATGCGCTGGTCGCAAAGGCTTGCGGATCGACGCTTCCCATGCCTACGCGTTCAAGCGAAGTTGCAATTTGCCGGACGTCGGCGTGGCGGATGAAGATGCCGTCCTGACCGCCAGTGAGAATGATCGCTCGTGTTTCGGCCGCCGCGAGGAGGGGCCTGATCGCCGCGACAAGGTCCGCCGCACCGCCGTTCGAGATGGTGCCGTGCGGCGGATTGGCGAAGCGCACGACGGCTACGTTTTCGGCGCTTTCGACCTGAACGCGAAGCGGCTTGCCTGTCATCCGCGGACCTTTTCCATTGCTGATCCGGTGAGCTAGCATCCCCCGACCGGGTTGCACAATCAATTAATCAATCACATAATAAGGCTGGGGCGGGTTCTTCCGGTCTGGCATGAGCGGGGATGGAGCCCGGGCACCGGGCGATGACGCCAAAGTCGAAGGGGATGGCGTCACATATTGGCAACCCGGGACTGTTTGATAAACGCGGCGCACGGGCGCACCTTTTTGTGGGATATCATATGACCGAGACTGTCGTGATCGAAGAGGACCGGCTGGTCGCACTTGCCGGCGGCCAGAACTTTCGGGAGGTCGGCGGCTATCCGGCCCGCGATGGCAGGGTTTTGAAGCGACGGCTGATATGGCGGTCCGCCCGGCTGGACGAGTTGACGAGCGACGATATCCGTAACGAATCGCTCGACGCGATTTCCACGATCGCAGACCTGCGCCTGGCCAGTGAGCGCGCGCTCCATCCGACCGTTCCGGCTTTTGCGGAAAAGCGCACTACCTTGGTCTGGGACGAGGGCGATATCGATCTTTCAGGCGATCAGCGGCTGTTTGCGCGCGACCTCGAGCCCGATGATTATGCCGAAGCAGTGCGGCATTTCTACCGAAGCCTGGCCGACAGGCACGCGACGCATCTTGCCAGCCTGTATCGCCACATCGCCGCGGGCAGCCTGCCGGTGCTCATCCACTGCTCGGCCGGGAAGGACCGCACCGGCATCGCCGTCGCATTATTGCTCGATCTTATCGGAATTCGCCGGGAATATATCATCGCGGACTATTGCAAGACGGCCGAACTGCTCGACTGGAAACGCCTGACCGCGAGTGCGGCGGCGGCGGGCATGCAAGGAAAGTGGATGGAACGCCTGGCGCCCGATGCGCTCGAAATCCTTATGCGCGCCGATCGCAGCTATATCGAGGCTGCCTTTCGCGAACTGGAGTGGCGGCATGGCTCGATATACAGCTTCGCGAAGGACGTCCTCGGCCTCTCGGATAGCGATCTTGGCCGGCTACAGGACAACCTCCTCGAAGTCTGACCGGTCCTTGCCTATCGCGGCGGGACAGTGAGGGCGTCTGCCGACGCGTCACCGAGCACAGAACCTCCGTCACAATCGAGAATTGCCCCGGTGATATATTTTGCATTGGGGGTGCAAAGAAATACCGCGAGATCGGCGATGTCGCGCTTGACGCCATAGTCGCGCAGCGGAATCCGTTTCTTCAACGCCGCGGTCGCAGCCTCCGATGGGGTCAGCCTGCGCATGCCTTCGGTATCGCCGATCGGCCCCGGAGCGATGGCGTTTACGCGAACGCCGGCTGGTCCCCACTCCATCGCGAGCGTCTGGGTCAGATTGTTGATCCCTGCCTTTGCCGCGCCGGCATGCGCCTGGAACATCGTCGGGCGAACGGCTTGTCCCGCCGTAATCGAGATGAGCGACGCGCCAGGTTTGCGCAAATGGTCGAATGCGGCGCGCATCACGTTGAAAGTGCCCAGAAGGTCGATGTCTATGACCGTCTTGAACGCGTTTGCGGACATGCCAATCACCGGTGCCAGAAAATTTCCAGCAGCACCGGAAACGACGAAGTCGATCTCCCCGAACCGTTCGACCGTCGCCGCGAAGGCTGCGTCCACCGCCTCGAAATCGCGAACATCTGCGGCGAACCCTATTGCGCGCGCGCCACCCGGGTCAATGCTCCTGGCGGCTGCACTCACCCGCTCGGTATCGCGGCTTATGAGGCTTATGTTCGCCCCGAGTTCGGCGAATCGCTCGGCAATCGCGAGATTGATGCCGCCTGACCCTCCGGCGACGAACAATGTCCTGTTCTTGAAAATGTCCTCACGAAACGCGTCGCCGGCCACCGTCACTCTCCCTCACACTCTTCGCCTCAGCGCCCCATCACGAGCATCAGAGAATTTCATTAGTTGATTGATTATTTTTTTGCCAATTGATAGTTCCACGCGACAAGGATTGCCGCCGCCCCTTTCGACAATGGACGAACGGCGGCGGCGCATGGGAGATGGAGCATGGCCAAGCAAGCAATCGCCGCGGTAGCCCGCACCCCGGGAGGCCGTTGGGATATCGAGGATATCATGCTCGAAGATCCGCGGCCGGGCGAGATATTGGTCCGCATCGCGGGCGTCGGCCTCTGCCATACCGACCTTGCCTTTGGCGGAAGTCTCCAGATCATGAAGGCGCCGGCGGTGCTTGGCCATGAAGGGTCGGGTATCGTCGAGCGCGTCGGCGAGGGGGTGTCGAAGGTGCGCCCTGGCGATCATGTCGTACTGACCTTCAACAGCTGCGGCGAATGCCCCCGGTGCGATGAGGGCCGGCCGGCCTATTGTGTTCGCTTCGCGCAAATGAACTATGGCGGCTGCCGAGTGGACGGAAGCCGGACGCTCTGTGTCGGCGAAGAACCCGCAAGTGCGAACTTCTTCGGCCAGTCGTCATTCGCATCCTATGCACTTGCGAATGAACGCAACACCGTCCGCGTCGACCCAGCGCTCCCGATCGAATTGCTTGGCCCGCTGGGTTGCGGTGTCCAGACGGGCGTGGGCGCGGTGATGAACTCGCTCGCCTGCCCCAAAGGCTCGTCGCTTCTTGTGATCGGCGCCGGCGCGGTGGGGCTGAGTGCGGTCCTCGGCGCCAAGGTCCAGGAATGTGCCACCATCCTCGTTGTCGAGCCGCGGGAGGAACGCCGGGCCCTGGCGCTCGAACTTGGCGCGACGCACGTCATCGATCCGGCCTCCGCCGACTTTGCGACGGCAATCCGCGAAATCGTCCCGGTCGGGGTCGATTATGCGTTCGACACGACAGGCCGGCGAGAGGTCATCGAATCCGCGATGACCGCATTGGCGCCGCGCGCGACCTTCGGACTTGTCGGAATCGCAAGCCCCGCCGACGATCGGCTGGGTCTTTCGATCAACCAGCTGGTCGGTGCGGGTCATATCGTGATGGGCATCATCGAAGGCGACAGCCTACCCGATGCGTTCATTCCCCGCATGATCGAGCTCTACAAGGCGGGAAAGCTGCCTTTCGACCGTCTCGTTCGCAGATATCCGCTATCGCAGATCAACGAAGCCATTGCCGACCAGCACGCCGGACGGTGCGTGAAGGCCGTGATGATCCCCTGAGAGGACGGACACTATGCATCCCTCGATCCATGCCCGCTCGACGCCCCACAAGCCCGCCCTGATCATGGCCGAAACGGGCGAGACGCTGCGCTATTCCGATCTCGACCGCCGCTCGAACCAGGGCGCGCAGCTATTTAGAGCCCTCGGACTGGCTCCCGGCTCGACGATCGCGATGTGCCTTCCCAATTCGCCCGCCTTTTACGAGATCGCCTGGGCTGCCCAGCGTGCAGGCCTCTACTTCGTCACCATCTCCAACAAGCTCCAGGCTGACGAAGTCGAATATATATTGCGCGACAGCGGCGCCCGGATCTTCATCATTTCGGCCGCGCAAGGCGAGGTCGCGGCGGAAATCGCGCGGCGCGACCTCGATATCGACCTGTTCGCAACAGGCGGCCGGATCGCGGGCTATCTCGATTTCGAGTCCGAACGCAGCGCAATGCCCCCAGTCCCGGT
This sequence comes from Sphingopyxis sp. 22461, assembly GCF_052044915.1. Classification (NCBI taxonomy): domain Bacteria; kingdom Pseudomonadati; phylum Pseudomonadota; class Alphaproteobacteria; order Sphingomonadales; family Sphingopyxidaceae; genus Sphingopyxis; species Sphingopyxis sp. 22461. The sequence goes on along the minus strand of NZ_JBQENY010000010.1, from coordinate 157,685 downwards.
CGCCGACGAACAGGCGGGCTATGACATGCTCTATTCGTCGGGCACGACGGGACGGCCGAAAGGCATCAAGCCGAGCCCGATCTGCGGCGAGCCCATCGACAAGCCGGACTCGGTCGTCATGGTGGCGACGCAACTCTACGGCGCGTCGGCGGACAGCATCTATCTCTGCCCTGCCCCCATTTATCATGCGGCACCGCTCCGCTGGACGATGGCGATGATGCGCCTTGGCGCCACCGTCGTTCTCATGGAGCGCTTTGCCCCCGAGACGGCGCTCGCCGCCATCGCGCGATACAAGGTGACGATCGCGCAATTCGTGCCGACTCATTTCATCCGCATGCTCAAGATGCCGGAGGGCGAGCGCGCCGCCCATGACGTCTCGTCGCTGAGCACCGTGGTCCACGCCGCCGCCCCCTGCCCGGTCCCGGTCAAGGAAGCGATGATGGACTGGTTCGGTCCGATCATTCATGAATATTACAGTGGATCCGAAGGCAATGGCGGGACCTTCATCGGGCCTCAGGAGTGGCTCGCTCACAAGGGCTCGGTCGGCAGGCCCCTGACGACGAAGCTCCACATTTGCGACGAAGAAGGACAGGAGCTTCCGCCTCGGCAGGAAGGCACGATCTATTTCAGCGGCGGGCCGCGGTTCGAGTATCACAACGACGCTGCCAAGACCGACGAGTCGCGGCATGCGGAGGGATGGACGACGCTCGGCGACATCGGCTGGGTCGACGAGGAAGGCTATCTCTATCTCACCGACCGCAAGAGCTTCATGATCATCTCGGGTGGGGTGAACATCTATCCGCAGGAGATCGAGAATCTGCTGGTGACACATCCAAAGGTCGCGGACGTCGCCGTGATCGGCGGACCGGACGAAGAGATGGGCGAGCGCGTGATCGCGGTCGTTCAGCCCGTCCACTGGTCCGACGCCGGTGACGCGCTTGCGGCTGAACTTACCGCGCTCGCGCGCGAGAAGCTCAGTCACGTCAAGGCACCTCGTCAGATCGACTTCTCGAAAGCGCTCCCCCGGCTCGACACCGGCAAGCTCTACAAACGCCTCATCCGCGACGAATATTGGGCCAGGGACAAATCTGCCGGAGCCACATCGCGATGACCGCCGCGCCGAAGGATGCCTCGCTTCTCGCGGGCCAGTCTGCGATCGTCACCGGGGCCTCGTCGGGGCTCGGCCACCGCTTTGCCAAAACGCTCGCAGCGGCGGGTGCCGCCGTTACGGTCGTCGGCCGACGTATCGAACGCCTCGAAGCGCTGGTCGCCGAGATAGAGGCGGCGGGCGGCAGAGCGACCGCCGTCGCAGCCGATGTCGCTGACCCGGGGCAAATCGTCGAGGCTGTCGATAAGGCGCAGGCGGCTTTCGGAACAACCGGGATCCTCATCAACAACGCCGGCATTCCCGATGCGCAGCTCGCAACGCGCATGCCGCTCGATCTCATCGATCGCGTGCTCGACGTGAACGTGCGTGCGCCCTTCCTCTTCGCGCGCGAGGTTGCAACGCGGCTCATCGAGGCCAGGCAACATGGGCGGATCGTCAATATAGCCTCGATAGCGGCCTTTGTGGCGCCCAGGCAGGGTGCCGCCCTTTATGCGACGAGCAAGGCTGCGGTCGTGCGGATGAGCGAAGCCCTGGCGATCGAATGGGCGCGCTTTCATATCAACGTCAATTGCATTGCCCCGGGCTCGTTCGATTCCGAGATGATGGACGGGATGCGGTCACGGACCGGCGACGCCTTTATCGGCACCTTTCCGCGCAAGCGGCTGGGTTTGCCGGAGCAACTTGATTCAAGCTTGCTCTATTTGGTGTCGCCCGCCTCGGAAGCGGTCACCGGGACGATCCTCAAGGTCGACGACGGCCAGTTTCTGCGCTGACCGGAGGCTAACGCCCCCTCCGGAGCCAAAGCGGGAGAGGCAAGTCGCAAGGATGTCTTATAGCGATTGTCCATCATCGACGGTGATGACCGTACCGGTTATCCCGAGCGATGCGTCCGAGCAGAGAAACAGCAGCGGCGCGTGGAGATCGCTCGCCGGGCGCAAGCGGGCGCGCGGAAAGGAAGCGATATAGGCCTGCCCCGCTTCACTTCCGACCATCTCCGCCGTCATCTCGGACTCGAAATAGCCAGGCTGGATGACATTCACATTGATGCCGCGCCGCGCCCATTCGCGCGCAAATGCCTTGGCCATATGGCGCGCAGCGGCCTTGGTCGCGCCGTAAACGGACGCCGCGGGCAGCGCCCGCTCGGCCGTGATAGAGCCGATGATGACGACTCGGCCATGCTCGCGCTCGCGGCTTCCCGCTGCCACGAGCCGCCGCGCTCCTTCGGTGGCGGTCAGGAAGGCGCCCCGGACGTTGACAGCGAGCAGATCGTCGACATGCGAGGCGGTGAGGTGCAGGGCGGCGTTGTCGCTCGCGATACCCGCATTGGCGACAATCGTGTCGACAGTTCCGAAAGCTGCCTCGGCTGCATCATAGGCCGCTATTGTCGAGGCTTCGTCCGTGACATCGAGGGCCACGGCGAGCGCCTCGCCGCCCTGCCCCCTGATCGCATCGACCTCTGCCTCGAGCCGGTCGACACGCCGCGCCGCAAGGACCACCTTAGCGCCGGCCTCAGCGAGCACGCGCGCAAAGCCCGCGCCAAGTCCGGACGAAGCGCCGGTCACGAGCGCCACGCGCCCGGTCAGATCAAAAGCTGTCGCCACACCCATTCCCCCTCTCCTTCCCGGCAGACCCCGAGAAAACCTATCGGCCCTTCCAGACCGGTGGCCGCTTCTGGGCGAACGCGAGCGGCCCCTCGCGCACATCGTCCGACCGGAAGAGCGCTCCGATCGCCGGATATCGCGTCTGGTTCCCATAGGCGGCCGCGAGGTCGCTTTCGTCCAGGCCTTTCATGACGGCCTCCTTGGAAGCCCGGATCGACATCGGGCTGCACGCGGCGATGTCATCGGCCCAACGCCGCGCCGCTGCGAGCAGTTCGTCTTGCGGCACCACTTCATTGACGAAGCCAAGCGACAGACCTTCAGCGGCCGATACGCGGCGGGCGGTGAGGATCATGCCCATGGCCTGCTTGAGGCCGATCTGCCGCGGCAGACGGTGGAGCCCCCCCGCAAGAGCGGCGAGGCCAACCTTGGGCTCGGGAAGAGCGAAAACGGCGCCTTCGGCCGCGATGATGAGGTCGCAGGCCAATGCAATCTCGAAGCCGCCACCCATGGCAATACCATTTACCGCGGCGATCACGGGCTTGTTGTTGTCCCAGCGCGCGGTGAGGCCGGCAAATCCCTTGGTCGGTGTCTCGAGCGGCAACCCCGCAGCCATCGACTGCGCGGTGAACTTGAGGTCATTGCCCGACGAAAAGGCTTTGTCGCCGGCCCCCGTCAGGATGGCCACCCACTGATCGGGATCAGCCTGGAAGTCGTCGAAAACCTCGGCCAGCTCCTCGTTCGCATATGGCGTCAACGCGTTCATCGCGTCGGGGCGATTGATCGTGACCAGAGTGATCGGCCCGTCGCGTTCGACGAGACAGAAGCGGTGCGGCGCCGCGCGCCGGTCGCGCTTCTCGCCTACCTCCCAAATTCGGGCGCCAAAGGCATCGATGCGAATATGGCCGGACGTGCCGATGGGATTGGCGTCGAGCGAGGAGAGGACCAAGATCGATCGATCATCGTCACGCCGTACCTTCGCGATCGTTCGCTGGCCATCTGCGGTGCGCGCGATCACGACGCCGTGGAGGACCTCGCCCTTCGGCGTATAAATGATCGTGTGCGTTTCGACGGTGGCAGCGCCCTCATAGGTCTCTGTAAATTCGGGCACGGAGCCGCGCAACGCGTCCGCCCTGGCCTGAACCGAATAGTCCGGCCTCAAAGTCTTCTCCGGTGGCCGCGTCGAGATCAACAGCGCATGATGTTTGGATACGACGCCACCCTGGCCGTAGAGAAGGCCTGTGGTTCCCTTTCCGGCCCGCATCTCCCGGACCATCGCGCAGACGCCGTGGCTCATATAATTGTTCATCGGGCCGCCAAAGAAGGTCAGCCCGCCGGTCACCGTCGGCTTGACGTCCGGCCGCAGCTTCAGCGTCTCGAGCGCCATCTTGGGCACAATCGGAAAGCAGCTGTACATTTCCGCCAGATCGATCGCGGAGGCATCGCCGCCAGCGATCTCGACTGCCTGCTCCAGAACCACGCGCTGCGCGGTCGACTGGTCATAGCGGTCGCGTTCCAGATAATCCCCGGGCTCCTGCGCTGCCGCGCCATCCCAGATATAGATCAGCCGCTCTTCGGGAATCCCGTTGGCGAGGGCCCATTCGAGGCTTGCCACGACGATCGCGGCCGCTTGGTTGACCGAAGGGTTCGCGACCATCAGCTTGGGATAGGGAAAGGCCACCAGCCGGTTGCTCTCCGAAGGCGTGCCGATCTCTGCCGCTCCCGGCGCGGAACGCAACCATGCGGTTTCATTGGACGCGGCTACCTTGGCATAGTCCGCCCAGAGTTCGGCGGCAGCGGCGCGGCCCTCGGCCGGGGTCTGCCCGCGGGCGGCTTGGAAGGCGTTCTCATAGAGCGGGTAGATATGAACGGGCGCAGTCATTCCGAGCTTTTTCGAGGCCTTGCGCATCGGAAGCGAGGCGAAGTCGACCGCGACGGTTTCCTCTTTGGGAGCGAGCGGGGTCCAGTCGAGCTTCGCCTTGGCCTTGCGCGCCTTGCCCATCGCATTGACGGCCTCACCGCCGACGATCGCGGCAACGGCGCTGTCACCCCGCGCGATACGGAGTGCTGCCTCGTGCAGGAGGCGAATAGGCGTTTCGCCGCCCATGCTGGCATTTTGGGCACGGGCGGGGCCGATCGAGAGCTTCTCGCAAAGAAGAGCTACGGGGTCGCGGTAGCGCCAGGTGACCTGTCCGACGAGATCGATCGAGTCCAGCGCGCCGAGAACGGCCGGCGTTTCCGCCGCCGCGCGGCGCAGCGCTTCTGCCATCAGCGCCACAGGTTCGAGCGCCTTGCCCGGGTCATCCGGGCGGTCCACAATCTCGCCGACGGCGATGATCACGGGCGTCTGCGCTGCTGCTGTCCCTTTCATCTCAGCTGTCTCCCATCCTTATACGACCGGCTCGCCACTTGCGCGCGCAGCGTCTTCCTAAAACCGATCGATAGGCAAGCAGACGTCAGGTGGCAAGTTAATTGGTCAATTGATTATTATCGCGGCCCGTCTTAGGATGCGACGCTGCCCGCTTCCAAACGACAGCCCGTAGCAGCCGAGCATTCCAACTTGATGGAGAAGAGCATGCACCTTGAACCCCTGCTGCGCATGCGCGTCGATCTGGGCAACCGCTATCCGATCGGACCGATACCAAAGGGTCGCCGCAACGTGTGGCAGCTGGGCGGCGGCACCGTCGAAGGCCCACGTATCAAGGGCACGGTCGCGCCTGTCGGAGGCGAGTTCGAGTTGATCGACCAGGAGGGCGTCTTTCACATCGACGTTCGGCTCGTCATCGTCACCCACGACATGGCGAACATCTTCGTCCAATATTTCGGGGTCGCCAACACGACGCCGCAGGCTGCGGCCAAATACAAGGCCGGCGAGACGGTCGATTTCGGCGAGACCTATTTTGCGACGCAGCCCCGCTTCGAAACCAGCCACGCGCGCTATTCCTGGCTGAACCATGTGATGGCGGTCGCCGAGGGTCGGGGGGACGGGAGAGCCGTCGAATATCTCATGTACCAATGCGTCCCCGATCAGTCGATTGGTCTGGCGCGCGCGGACAGCGTGTTCAAATTCGACGGCTAGCTCCTTCTACCGGGCGCCCGCTCCGATCTGCTTGTCGACGAAGGCGCGAAGCTTGGCGCCATAGGGCGGCCTGAAAAGCTTCATCGGCCCCAGATCCCTGCCGAGCTGAGTGTGGATCGCCTTGCGATGGCTGAATTCGCGAAAGCCGTCGATCCCGTGATAGGCACCCATACCCGAAGGCCCGATGCCGCCGAAAGGCAGATTTTCCTGCGCGCAATGCATGATCACGTCATTGACGCACACACCGCCCGAGGTCGTGGCATCGATGATGCGATCGCGTTCGCCCGCTTCCGATCCAAAATAGTAAAGCGCAAGCGGCCGGTCGTGCGCATTGATCTCCGCCACAACCTCCTCGGCGCTGTCATATGCAACGACCGGCAGAAGCGGCCCGAATATCTCGTCCTGCATCACCGCCATGTCGCGGGTCGCATCGAGAATGAGTGTCGGAGGTATCCGGCGATGCTCCTGCTGTTCGAACGTCTCGCCAGCGGCGTTGATCTCGACGATCGTGGCACCCTTCTCACGCGCGTCCGCGACATAGCCGCGCACGCGCTCGAAGTGCCTGTCCGATATCATGGCCGTGTAGTCAGGATTATCCTTGAGGGAGCCGAACATCGCCTCGGTCGCCTGCCGTGCCTCGGTGACAAAGCTGTCGCGTAGCCCACGAGGCACGAATATATGATCAGGCGCCAGGCATATTTGACCGGCGTTCAGGGTTTTTCCGGCCATGATCCGCGCTGCGGCGACGGGCATGTCCACGCTCGCACCGAGGATCACAGGGCTCTTCCCGCCAAGCTCGAGCGTCAGGGGCACGAGATTCTCCGCCGCAGCGCGCATCACATGCTTTGCGACCGAGCCGGCGCCGGTGAATATCAGGTGATCGAAGGGCAACGCCGCGAAGGCGGCCCCCACATCGGCACCGCCTGTCACGACCGCGACCTCGTCGGGCGCGAAATATTCGGCGATCGATTGCTGGAGCAGATCCGACGTTCGCGGCGTGAATTCCGACGGCTTGATCAGCGCCCGGTTCCCGGCGGCCAGAACGCCGGCAAGCGGAGAGAAGACGAGACCCACCGGAAAGTTCCACGGCGCAATGATGCCGATCACGCCTTTGGGCTGGAACCGGATTTCCGACCGGGCGCCGAAGAGGCCGAGCAACCTCGGTTCGACCGGCCGTCGTTCGCTGCGCATCCATTTACGCAGATTGGCCCGACAGTCGCGCAGCGCGCCAAGCGGACTCATGATGTCGGTGATAGCCGATGCATGGCGCGACCGGTTGCCGAAATCGGCATTGATTGCCTCTTCGAACCGCGCGGAATAGTCGCGAAGCAAGGCAGCACAGCGATCGAGCCGGTCAATACGCAACTCCGCGCTCGCCTGACCGTCTGCAATATGGGCCTTGCGCTGGCGCTGCAGCATCTGCTCGAGAGCAGCGCTATCGGTAGCCATCGTGTCAGCGCGTAAGCTCTTGGTCATTTTTCGTACCTTCCATAGCTTCTGAAACAGGAAGCTGACGCTTCCCCCCTGTTCACGCAGCGGCGACTACCCTGCCGATTTCACGCAGATGATAGTCCGTGTTGCCGAACAGACCGTCGATCGTGAGAATATGTTTGAGGTAATGACCGACCGGAAGCTCGTCGGTCATGCCGATGCCGCCGTGGATTTGTACGGCCCCCTGCGCGATCTCGCGCCCCAGCCTGCCAACCTGCGCCTTCAATACCGAAATATCCCGGCTCGTTGCCCGTCCGCTGTCGGCCAGCGCCGCGATATAGAGAAGCGACGCTCGCGCCTTGACATAGGCAATTTTCATATCGGCGAGCCGGTGCGCGATCGCTTGAAAGCTTCCGATCGGCCGACCGAATTGCTCGCGCGTGCCCGCGAAGTCTGCGGTGGTTGCCATCAGGACGGCCATGGCCCCGACGGCTTCGGCTGCGAGTGCGAGTCGGGCATCCGCGAGCAAGGCCTCCAGCGCCGCATCGGCGCCCGCCATGATGGCAGCCCTGTCGACCGCGACGTCATGGAGCAGGATATCCGCAACGGGCCTGCCATCGAGCGCGCGATATCGCCGCACTTCGATGCCTTCGGCATCGGCGGGCACTGCGGCCAGGCAGACCGCCTTCGTCTCCGAGAGCGCCGAGATGAGCAGCACCCCTGCTTCTCCGCCTCCAAGAACGAGCTTCTTGCTACCCCGGATGCGCGGACCGGCCTCACCTTCATAGAGTTTGGTCGACAGCGTCGAAGAGGCGCCGGTGCCGCTACCTTCCTCATGGGCGAAGGCGCCGCGCAAAGCTCCGGTGCCAATATCGGCAATCCATTGCGGCACCGGTCCCGCGGGATCGAAGCGAGCGAGCGCCCGGCCCGTGAGGATCACCGAGGGAAGCAAAGGCTCGATGACCAGATGGCGACCGAAGAGCTCCGATATCGCCACAATGTCGGAGGCCGAACCGCCCAGTCCCCCGCAGGCTTCGGGAAGCGGCATCGCGACAATCCCCATATCGACGAGTTCGCTCCAGATTCCGGTTTCCGCCTGACCAGCCATGATGCGTCGGCGCAATTCAAAGGCGTAACGCTGATCGAGCAGCCGGGAGAGGCTGTCGCGGAGCATGACCTGCTCATCGGAGAATTCGAAATTCATGGGCTCTGCTTCAGGCGCGAAGGGTCTGGAGATTGCGGGAGATGAGGTCCCGCTGGACCTCGTTGCTGCCGGCATAGATGGAAGCGGCCCGGGTATTCAGATAATAGGGCATCGCCACGAGGCTGAAGGGATCGCCCAGGGGTTGAACGCCGGACCCGACCTCAAGGGCTTCCAATTGCAACGGCAGCGCGTCGATCCCGGCAACACGCGTCATCATGATCGACAGCAGCTGCGAGAGTTCCGAACTCATCACCTTGTTGAGCGACGGCATCGCGGGATCGTCGGCGAGGGCGTGGCCGCTTAGCACCAGCTTCTCGACATGCTCGAAGGACGCGACTTCGGCTTCGAGTTCCCCAAGGTCGCGCTGGAATACCGGATCCTCGCTGAGGGGTCCGCCAAAGGACGCCGTTGCATCCCTCGCCGCGGCCCGGATCGCATCGAGTTTGCGCCTGATCGCCGGGCTATGCGCAGCGCCGCCCCGCTCATGCTTGAGCAGCGCCTTGGCGACGCTCCAGCCTTCATTCTCGGCGCCCACGCGGCCCGCCTGGGGGACGCGGACGTTATCGAAAAATACTTCGCATTGCTCGGCCACACCATCGAGGCCGATGATGGGACGGATGTGCATGCCGGGATAGTCGGTCCGGTCGAGGAGGAGAAAGGTAATGCCCTGCTGCTTCTTGCCGTCCCGGTTCGTGCGCACGAGCATGAACATCTTGTTGGCCTTGTGGGCGAGGGTCGTCCATGTCTTCTGGCCGTTGATGATATAATCGTCACCGTCGGCCAGGGCCGAGCATGACAGGGCGGCAAGATCAGAACCGGCACTCGGTTCGGAATAGCCCTGGGTCCAGTAATCCTTGCCCGAAAGGATCCCGGGGAGATGCTGGCGCTTTTGTTCGGGCGTGCCAAGCTCCATGAGCAGGGGGCCGACCATGATCAGGCCGTTGGGCAGGAGCGGCGGCAGATCGCGCTTCCAATGCTCCTCGGAGAAAATATAGCGTTGCTCGAGCGACCAACCGGTCCCGCCATATTCGACGGGCCAGGCCGGGGCGGCCCAGCCGCGCGCATATAGAAGGCGGTGCCATTCCATTGTCGCCTCGAACGGCGCGAAAACGCTTGTGGTCTTCCGCCCCGCCTCGCGGATCGCGTCGGTGGGTGCCGTATCGAGAAACGCGCAGACTTCCTCGCGAAACGCTTCGAGCGATGGATCGAAATCGACGTTCATGACGTGAGCGCTCCAGGCATCATCGCCGCCAGCCGCTTCGTGATGATCGACTCGGCCTCGCCCATGATCCGGTCGATGAGTTCGTGACACGTCGGGATATCATGGATGAGACCCTGAACCATGCCAGCCGTCCATATCCCATGATCGGGATCGCCGCGGTCCAGCCCTTCCTTCCCGCGCGCGCCCTTGACGAGATGCGCGATCGCTTCGAAGGGCTTTCCTTCCCGTTCGGCCGCAATGACTTCGGCTGAAACGCTGTTCTTTGCGACGCGCGCGGTGTTGCGATAGCTGCGGAAGATCAGTTCGGTCCCCCGCTCGTCGTTATCGACCATGGCGCGCTTGATATCGTCGTGGATGGGGGCTTCCTTGGTCGCACAGAAGCGCGTCCCCATGTTGATACCGTCAGCGCCGAGCGCCAAGGCTGCCACCAGCCCGCGCCCATCGCCGAATCCGCCCGATGCGAGCATAGGAACCTTGATCTTGTCGGCAGCGGCGGGAATCAGGATGAGCCCGGGAATATCATCCTCGCCCGGATGCCCGGCGCATTCGAAGCCATCAATCGAAATGGCATCGACGCCCATGCGTTCGGCGGAGAGGGCGTGCCGGACAGCCGTGCACTTATGGAGCACGATGATGCCATGCGCCTTGAAATCGTCGACATGCTCTTGCGGCTTGTAGCCTGCGGTTTCGACGATCCTGATGCCGCTGTCGATGATCGCCTTGCGATAGTCGGCATAGGGCGGGGGGTTAATCGACGGCAGGATCGTCAAATTGACGCCGAATGGCTTGTCGGTAAGCTCCCGGCATTTCTCGATCTCGGCGCGCAGCGCATCGGGAGACGGCTGGGTGAGCGCGGTGATGATTCCGAGGCCACCGGCATTGGAAACCGCCGCAGCCATCTCCGCGGTTCCCACCCACATCATGCCGCCCTGGACGATCGGATGCTCGATCCCGAGCAAGTCGGTTATGCGTGTTCTGATTCCCATTCCCGTATCCGTCCTGCGAATATGCTGTCGTCTCTCTGCCAACGCCGCCGCGCGTCGACCCGCCGATCAACTCTGAGTGAAGCGGATCGGAAGGCGTTTCGGCCCGCTGACCAGCGTCGCCTGGGTCCAGGCCGGTTCGCCGGCGATTTCGAGCGATTCGATCCGGGGCAGAAGTTCCTCGAACAGGGTCTTCATCTCGAGGCGCGCGAGATGCTGGCCGACACATAGATGGGGCCCGTAACCGAATGCGATCTGCTTGTTTGCCGGGCGGTCGAGCCGGAACTCGAACGGATCGTCGAACACCGCCTCGTCACGGTTTGCCGACATATAGGACAGCATGACCCAGTCCCCGGCCTTATAATGGTGGCCATTCACCTCATGATCCCGGGCAACGGCGCGCATGAAATGCTTCACCGGCGTGACCCAGCGAATCGCTTCATCGACAAGAGCCGGGATCAGGTCGGGATTGGCCTTCACCTCGGCGAGCAGGGCGGGCCGCTCCGCGAGGGCCCAGATCGCACCGGCCGTCGAGGCGGAGGTGGTGTCGTGCCCGGCGGTCGCGACCAGGATGTAAAAGTCGTTGGCAGCGCGCTCGTCGATCGGCTTGCCGTCGATCATGGCGTTCGCGATGATGGTCGCAAGGTCGTCGCGCGGCTCGGCGCGGCGGCTCGCCGTAATATTGGAGAAATAGGCGTGGAAGTCCGCCACGACGGCCCCGAACACCTTTATGGCGGTATCCGGATCGGCCATGGCATCGGCTTTTCGACTGAGTTCCGGATCGCGGGCGCCGAAAAGTTGCTGGGTCAGCATCAGCATGCGCTGTTCGTCCTCTTCGGGAACGCCGAGGATGCTCATGATGACATGCAGCGGATAATGCAGGGCCACATCGGCGACAAAGTCGCATTCGCCGCTGAGCCCCATCATCCGGTCGACATGCGCGCGCGCGATCTCGCGAATGTCGTCCGTGAGCTTCTTGACATTGCCTGGCATGAACCAGGATTGGACCAGCGATCGATAGGCACGATGCTCTGCTCCGTCCATGTTGACCATGTTACGGGTGAGGTGCGGACAGCCGGTCGCATTCTCCACCGCCTTGAGCATCGGACTTCCGATGAGAACCGTCGAAAGATCGCCGTTGCGGAAAATGTCGGGCTGGCGCTCTATGTCCATGATGTCGCCATGTCGGCTCACGAGCCAGAAGGGATCGACACCGGCGGTATCGACAAGCGAAACGGGCTGGTGGCCACGAAGCCAGGCAAGGTCGGCGTGCAGGGTCGCGGGGTCGCCGAACGACGCCGGGTTCACAAGCCGGGCCGCCATTTCGGCTGGCGCGGCCAGGTCTTGGGTTTCATTGCTCATCGTCACTCACTCCCGATCGACCAGCGCTCCAGATGGCGCGGTCATGCTTTGCGTTTTGAAAAGGCCGCGATACGTTCGCCCATGTCGGGTCCGACGCCTGCGCTGTTGCGGACTTCGTGTGCGAGGCCGAGATGCAGCGGGTCATTGTCCGTTTCAGCGAGCAGTCGCTTATAGGCGGCAATGCTGAAAGCCGAATTTTCAGCGATCATCGACGCGATCGCATCGACCCGCTCCAGAAACTCAGTATCCTCGAAGCAGGACGCCGCCAGTCCGATCTCCGCCGCCTCCCGGCCATCGATCGTGCGCGCGGTGAACATCATCTCGCGCGCCTTGGCCTGGCCCACCAGACGGGGCAGCCGCTGGCTCATTCCCCACACAGGCGTGAGCGCCCATTTGGCGTGCGTGTCCGCGAACCGCGCGCTCCGGGCGGCGAGAATGAAATCACTGGCCAGCGCCAACTCGAGCGCGCCGGTGTAACGATGACCGTGCACCGCCGCGATAACCGCCTGGGGCAGATTCGCGAGACGCTCGAGCACCGAAGATTGAAAAGAGACATCATGCGCTGCATCGCCAGACGCGATGTCCTGCAGATCATGCCCCGCAGAAAAACATTTTCCCGCGCCACGCACGATGACGCTGCGAACAGTTTCGGCCTCGCCCGCGAGCCGCGCGACATGATCTTCAAGCCGCCGAAACATGTCGTTGTTGATCGCGTTGAGCCGGTCCTCACGGTTGAGGATGATATGTGCGGTTGGCCCGTCGACCCGCAACTCTACCGACAATCCCGATGCCATGGCGTCCTCTCCGCGAGCGATTCGACAATTAATTAATTGCTCGATTATTAGATACACAAATGCGTTCGCCCGATCAACTGCATAGCTCTGCGGTCAATGCGAACGGTTTTGCCGGCGAAGCGCCGCAAGCAGAGGCGCGCATTTTTTGCCGTGTCGCCCCCCCCCCCCCCTTTCCGCGTGCGGTCAGCAGGGGCGCGCCGGACTCAGATCCAGCCAGTCGCGTCTTCAGGGCTCGAGGATGATCTTCAGGGTTCCCGCCTCCCGGCGGTCGAACATCGCATAGGCTTCGGCGCCGTCTCGCAGCGGCAGCCGATTGGAGACATAGGTTTCCGGCTTGAGACGCCCCGCCTGGACAAGTGGAAAAAGGGTCGGCAATTCTTCGGGGACCGAGCAGGTCCCGACCCGGAATGTGAGCCCTGCCGCGAACGCGCGTTCAAGCGGAAAGGCGAAACGGCGCGATTGCTGCACACCGATTACCGAGACGGTACCGCGCGCCCTTACCAAGCGTAATGCCATATCGACCGTCGCGTCGCTCCCGACCACCTCGACGACGGAATCGAGTTTACGTCCTTTCGTCGCCTCCCGGATCACGGCGACGGCTTCGTCAGGGTGCAGAGCGACGGCGCCCGCCGCTGCCGCCAGCGCGCGCCTTTCTGGAACGGGATCGATGGCATATACGATATGGGCGCCCAGCACGAAGGCGGAGTCGACCGTCATGAGGCCGATCGGCCCCAAACCAATTACGGCGACGCTGCTCCCCGGGGCGATATCGGCGCTGCGCGCACCGAACCAGGCGGTCGAAAGGGCGTCTGTCATCAGCAGCGCCTGCTCTTCCGATATCCCTTCCGGGATCAGCACCGCATTGGCGTCCGCGCTGGGGACGCGAACGGCCTCGGCCTGCGAACCTTGAAGCGCGGCGGACAACCCGTAGCAGGCCGCTGCGCCATTCTCGCACCCGATCACATTGCCCGACAGGCAGGGTCGGCAGGCGCCGCAGCCCGCTGCTGCGGGGATCATGACCCGGTCACCGACGCGGAGCCGCGAGACGGCGCGTCCGGTTTCGACCACTTCGCCGACCGCTTCGTGACCGACACAAAAGCCCCGATCCTCGGAAAATCCGTGACCATGATAAATGTGGAGGTCGCTTCCGCAGATCGAGCAGGCGGTGACCCGAACGATGGCGTCGCCCGCCTCGACCGGCATCGGATCGGCCATGCTTTCGTAGCGGATATCCCCTGCCCCGTGATAAAGCAGCGCCTTCATGCCGGCCTCCTACTTCGCCATCGCCGAATATTCGGCGATCTTCTGCTTCCCGAGCTGCGACATGTGCACCTCGTCGGGACCGTCCGCGATGCGCAGATAGCGATTGAGGGTGAAGAAGTAGGCGATCGGGGTGTCGTCGCTTACGCCCATTCCGCCATGAACCTGGATGGCCCGATCCGCGACGGTTTGCGCCATTTGCGGAGCGATCACCTTGATGGCCGCGATCAGATCCTTGGCAACCTTGTTGCCATAGCGGTCCATGGCGTCGGCAGCCTTGAGCGTGAGCAGGCGCGACATCTCGATTTCACAGAAGCTGCGTGCGACGTCCTGGCGGATGCTACTTTGATCGGCGAGCTTCTTTCCAAAAGCGACGCGGCTGTCCGCGCGGCGCGCCATGATCTCGAGCGCGCGCTGCGCCTGGCCGATCGAACGCATGCAGTGGTGAATACGTCCCGGCCCGAGACGCCCTTGCGCGATCTCGAACCCCCGCCCCTCACCAAGAATGAGATTTTCCTTCGGTACGCGTACATTGTCGAAGCGCAGTTCGCACTCGCCGCCCGGCGAGTTCATCGATCCGAAGACGGTCTGGTTGCGCACGACCGTGATCCCTGCCGTATCTCGCGGCACGAGGATCTGCGAATGTTGGGCATGGCGGGGAGCATCGAAGTCGGTCTTTCCCATCACGATGAAGATCGCGCAATCGGGGTGCATCGCATTCGAAATCCACCACTTCCGGCCGTTGATGACATAGTCGTCGCCGTCGGGCTTGATGGACAGCTCAAGATTGGTGGCATCGGATGAGGCGACCTGCGGCTCGGTCATCACATAGGCCGAGCGAATCTCCCCGTCGAGCAGGGGCTGAAGCCACTGCTGCTGCTGATCGGGGGTCCCGAATTTCGCGAGCACTTCCATATTGCCCGTGTCGGGCGCGGAGCAATTGAACACCTGGCTCGACCACGGCGATCGGCCCATCACCTCGGCCAGTGGAGCATATTCAAGATTGCTGAGCCCGGGCGAGAAGCGGCCATATTCGTGTGGGAGGAAGAGGTTCCACAAGCCCTGAGCACGCGCCTCGGCCTTGAGGGCGGGCATTCCAGGCTACTCCTGCCACAGATTCCTCTGGTCGTGGATGAAGTGGTAATACTCTTCCTCATTGGGGTAGATATGCGCATCCATGAACGTTTCGACCCTCTGCAGGAGGTCACGGACCTTTTCGCTATGTTCGAACTGCATGTGTATCTCCTGTCAGAATGGCAAATCAGAGCGTCAGGCCACCATCGACGACCAGCGTGTGGCCGGTGACGTAGGAAGCGAGCGGGGATGCGAGGAATATGGCGGCACCCGCCATATCGGCGGGCGTCCCCATGCGTCGCTGCGCGATCGTGGCGAGCGCGCCGTCGAGACGAGCGGAATTCTGGGTCGTGATCCGTGTCAATTTGGTATCGACGAGCCCCGGAGCGAGACCATTCACCCGAATCCCGTCACCGGCAAAAGCCTGGCCCAGCGTTTTGGTCAGACTGATCGCGGCCGCTTTGGACGCGGCATAAGCCGGGTTTCCGATATTGCCGCGCAAGCCGGACGTCGAGCTCACGATAATAATCGACCCGCCGGACGCCGAAAGCAGTGGCCGGAACTTGCGCGCGCAATGCATCAGGCTGTCGATATTGACCGCCATGACACGATCCCACCCTTCGCGCTCGAACTCCTGGCGCCGATATAATACGGTTCCCTGCGACAAAATGAGGGAGTCCAGCGTGTCGAAGGGAATCTCCGCCGTCTCGATAGCCTCGGGCGTCCCGACATCGACGCAATGATAGCCCAGTCCTTCAAGGTCGGACCCTTCATCGGCGCTGTAGTCGGACGCAGAGGCGCGCGTCCCCCAGATATGAACATTGGCGCCGCGGGCGCGAAACCCTTGGGCTATGCCGTTGCCGATCCCGCTCGATCCGCCGACGACGAGAATATTGCGTCCGCTAAAATCGGTATCGTCGATCATCATCTTTCCTTTTCAACGAATGATGCTGAGGGCGCGCTCGAACAGAGCGAGCGTGTGCGCGTGAAGCCGTTCGCCGGTTTCGCGCGGCGCCTTTCCGGCACAGGCCCGCGCAAAGCTCCCTTCCAGAATGATGCCCAACTTGTAGCAGGCGAGCACGATGTACCAGTCGAGAGCCGCGAGATCCCGGCCGCTTGACGCTGCGTAATGCGCCGCGAGGTCGGCAGGAGATGCAAGATCGGTGAGCTGATTTGCCATGGCGTCCGTGGCGAAGGATGAGCCATCGGTCGGCCATGTCGCGATCAGCCAGCCGAGGTCGAGCAGGGGGTCGCCAATCGTGCTCAATTCCCAATCAACGAGGGCTGCGAGTTCCCCGCTGTCCGGCCGGATCATCACATTTGCAAGATGCGCATCTCCGTGGATGATCCCCGGTTGAAATGAGCTTGGGCGATGGCGATCGAGCCAGGCCGCCACCGCGTCCACCCCCGGGATGGCGCCAGGCCCCGGCCACCCGGCTAGATCGGCATAGCTTTCAAGCTGGCGGCGCCAACGCCCCACCTGGCGTTCCAGGAAATTCTCGGGCTTTCCAAAATCCGCGAGGCCGACCGCCCGATAATCGAGCGCGCCGAGTGCGGCGATCGCCTCGACCACGGCGAGGCCCATGCGGCGGCGCAGCAGCGGCTCGCGAGCGTGCAAGGCGGGGAGCCCGGACATCGGGTTGAAGCCATCGACCGGCTGCATGAGATAGAAAGCAGCGCCAAGGATCGTCTCGTCGCTAGATCCGGCGATGAAGCCAGGGTGAGGAACATCGCTACCGCGCAGTGCCTCGAGGACGCGCATTTCGCGGCGCATCGTCTCATTGGATCCCGCGCGCAGGACCGGCGGCGGCCGGCGGAGAACAAATTCGGACGGCCCGCGATGGAAGCGGAGGAGAATATTCTGGGTTCCGCCAGCCAGAAGCCGGACGCCGGAAATCGAGCCACTTCCAAGGCTCCGGGCTTCCATCCAGCGATCGAGCGAAACAAGATCGACACCCTCCACCGCGCCCTCCGATATTTAATTAATTGCTTGTATAATCGCATTTGACGGCCGCGCATGTCAATGCCAATCCGGAGGCGCGAATGGCGGCGAAGCACGGAAGCGCGCGCGCAATTTGCGCGACGCCGTCGATTGGCTCGATGGCGCTTCTCAGTTTTCGATCATGGAGGTGATGGTGAATTCGATCGAATTGGAGGGCCGCGTTGCGATCGTGACGGGCGCGGGAAGCGGGATAGGCCTTGCCGTGGCAAAGCAATTGCTTGCCGCCGGCGCCGAGGTACTTGCGACCGATATCGATGCCTCTCGCCTTGAGTGGTGCGATGGCACCAAGGGAACGCACGCCTGCAGGCATGACGTGACAAGCGAAGCCGATTGGAAGACGGCGATCGGCTTCGCCGAAAAGCTCGGCCGGCTCGACATTCTCGTGAACAACGCCGGCATCATGCTCGACACGCCTTTTGCGACCGCTCCTCTCGACGATCTGAGAAGGCAATATCGGATCAATGTCGAGGGTCCGTTCATGGGGATGCAGATGGCACTGCCGCTTTTGTCGATGCGTCGTCAGGCGGACGGCACGTCAACCGCCGCCATCGTCAATATCTCATCAATCTATGGGACGGTGGCAGGGGACCGTTATGCCGCTTATAGCGCGAGCAAGGGCGCAATCCGTATGTTGAGCAAGGCTGTCGCGGTCGAACTGGCCGAGCGTGCCGTAAGAGTGAATACGGTGTTGCCGGGTCCGACGGCAACCAGGCTCGGCGCCCATCACGAGAGACCTACCGCCGCGAACGGCGAACCAGCGTCGGTGGAGCAGGTTGTTGCCGCATGGAACAGCAAGATTCCCGTGGGCCGGATGGGCAATGTCGATGACATCGCGCCGTTGGTCGCGTTCTTGGCAAGCGACGGCGCACGCTACATCACGGGTTCCGAGTTCATCGTCGATGGTGGCTACACCGCGGTTTGAGCATCCCGTCGGCGCATCGGCCTGCCCCTTTCGCGCAAAGGGAGGGTCGAAACGCCATCAAGACAGTCCAGACCGGCCATGACATCATTTCCCATTATATTTGACTCAAGTGTGGATCGCATAATATAGATACGCGCATCATTTTTATCGAATTTGAGAACCAAATGCCGACCATAATGTCGAGCAACACAGAGAGATGGGAGAATGGGATGCCTAAGTTTGACACGCTCATCAAAGGCGGCACGATCGTCGATGGCACGGGCTCGCCGCGGTTCGTGGGCGATATCGGAATCAAGGACGGGATCATAACGGACATTGGCGCCGGGATCAGCGGCGACGCGAGCGATGTCATCGACGGCACCGGGAAGATCGTCGCGCCGGGGGTGATCGACGCCCATACGCATTATGACGCTCAACTGCACTGGGATCCCTATGCCACAAACTCTGGCTGGCATGGCACCACGACAATCGGCGTGGGAAATTGCGGTTTTGGCTTTGCCCCCTGCCATCCGCAGGACCGGGAGCGCTACATGCAGATGATGGAGACCACCGAACAGGTTCCCGTAAATGCGATGCGGACAGCGCTCGGCTGGGACTGGGTCAGCTTCCCCGAATGGATCGAGCATCTCAAGCGGGTGCCCAAGGGGGTCAACGTCGCCAGCTATGTTCCCCTCAATCCGCTCCTAATCTATGTGATGGGCCTCGAAGCAGCGAAAAGCCGTCCGGCAACTGCGGAAGAGCGGGAGCGCATGAAGCAGGAACTGCACGCCGCCATGGACGCGGGCGCAATCGGCTTCGGCTTTTCCTACCAGGGCGAGCATAACACCCACATCGACTGTGACGGCACCCCGATGCCGAGCGACACGATGAGCCGCGAGGACATTCTGGCGCTCGCGGAAGTGCTTCGCGAGCGCGGCGAAGGCTCGATCCAGGCCCTCGTCGATACCCCGGGTGCGCGCTTCGGTGAGATCGCGCTAGAGGTTGCACGGGTGTCGGGCCGGCCCGTCCTTCACAATGTCGTCATCGTCAACGACTTTCTGCCCACTTATCATGAGGAAGTCCTCGCTCTGATCGACAAGGCGCGGGAAGAGGGGCTGGAAATCTTCACCCAGACCCTGACCACGCGCGGCTGGAACGAATTCAAACCGATGGACTGGGATATCTGGAACATCATTCCCGAGTTCCGCGAATTCACCTTCGCGGGCGATCGCGCGGCAAAAGTCGCAAAAGCGGCGGACGAGGATTATCGCACGCGCTTGCGCAACGTGTACAGGCCTGAACTGCTCGCACCGGCCGGCGGACCGCTCGAGCATTATGTCCTGAACGACGCTTGCGGCGTCGCCCCATGGAACCAGTATGAAGGCAAGTCGGTCGGCGAAATCGCGGCCGCCGTTGGCAATCGGCCCACGATCGACGTGTTTATGGATATCGTGGTCGATACCAATGCCGACAGCGATTTCCTCGTGGCCGAAGGCATGAGCTTTGACGA
Organism: Sphingopyxis sp. 22461; assembly: GCF_052044915.1. Lineage (NCBI taxonomy): Bacteria > Pseudomonadati > Pseudomonadota > Alphaproteobacteria > Sphingomonadales > Sphingopyxidaceae > Sphingopyxis > Sphingopyxis sp. 22461. Next base: position 138,157 of record NZ_JBQENY010000010.1, on the reverse strand, counting down.
CGAGAAAGTCGCACAGGTTCTCAAACATCCGTTCACCATTCCGGGAACCTCGGACGGCGGAGCGCATGTGAAATTCTGGGCTGGCGGTCAATATTCGACGGACGCGATCATCTGGATGGTTCGCGAGACCGGGTTGATGACGCTTGAGGAAATGCACTACAAGCTCAGCGCGGTTCCGGCAGAAGTGCTCGGACTCCACAATCGGGGCACGCTGGCAGCGGGGCAAGCGGCCGATCTTTTCATCTATGACTATGAGGCGCTCGACTATCCGCGGCTCAAATATGAGATCGCCCATGATCTTCCCGATGGCGACTGGCGGCGCGTCTGCAAGCCCCAGGGCATCGAGCGGGTGATGGTGAATGGCGAGACGACCTTCGTCAATGGCACCGAGTGCACTGGTGCGACACCGGGCCGACTGGTCGGGTCGGGCGGCGCCGACATGGATGAGCAGCTGATGCATCCAATGGCGATCGCCGCAGAATGATAATGATTCTCCGGAAGGGGGCGCAGGCCGTCCCCTTCCACTGGGTCGCTAGTGCGGAGCCCGTGAGCCCGAGTCCCGGCACCTCGGCCGGGTGGGGTCAGCGTTTTCTGGAGACCAGGGCGATTTCGAGGTTGTGCTTGGCGACCGAGACGATCTCGACCGTTTCTACCCGGTGTACGCCGGATCGCCGCCGTAAATGCATGTGAATAATATCTGCCACGGCCTGACGACTTTGCGCCGCCACGAGCAGAACGATATTGAAGCGTCCTGTCATCAAGGCAGCAAAACTCACTTCGTCGAAACTGGCCATCGCCTCGACCACGTCGCGCGCCGTTTCGGGAGATGTCTGAACCCGCACCAGAACAGCGGTGGTCATTCCCAACGCGGCTGAATCAGCCACCGCCGTGATCTTCGCAGCGCCCGAATCGGACAGCTTCTTCAGGCGTTTACGGACCGCAGTGTCCGAGATACCCAACAGGCGCGCCGCTTCGCGGTTACTGATGCGCGCATCTTCGGCGAGGAGGCCAATGATACGCTGGTCCAGATCATCGAGGCGCATCATTCGGATCCCAGCTTGCCAAAGCGGGGATCCAGTTTCACGATCTCCAGCGCCGTATTGACCTCGTAGGAGGCGATGCCTTCGATCTTCGCAATCTGCTCGTCGACGATCCGCTGGAGCGCAGCGCCATCGGGCGCATTTATATTGGCGAAGATGTCCGGGCTGCTCATCGCCACCGAAACACTGGTGCATGCATCGAGCTTGGCGAGGTCTTCAGCGACATTTTCGGGCGTGCGGCCTTCAACATTGAGATCGACCAAAGCGAACACCGAATAACCCAGAGCGCGCATATCGCGCTGCATCATGACGCGCAGGATATTGGCATCTTCGAGCGCCCGGATCCGGTTCGCCACAGTAGGTTCGGAAACGCCGAGTGTTTCCCCGATGTCCTTGTTCGTTCTGCTCGGATTTTCCTGAAGCGCGGCAATGATCGCCCGATTGAGATCGTCGAGGATGTCGCTGCTCATGGATATCGCCCGTTTCCAGTTAGCCCGCTCCGGCGGATGCCGGCCGCGTCTCCGTATCGGTTGTCAGCGCAGCACGCCAGCCCGGAAGTTTGCTCGCAATTCCCGGAGCCGAGCACGGACTTGGGCGGCTCCGGCTTAACGGCCCTCCCCAACCGCCCAAATCGCTTCCATACCAGCGAGGAATTCATCGCGCAGACCATCGGGAAAATTGCGCGACATCGACAGTTGGACGACCAGAAGCGGCAGCGTCACCGCCCTGCGGAAAAACTCGAAATGCTCGACCCTGCGACCCGTCACGCTTTCATAATGGGCCACCCAGCTCGCGTCATCGGGAATCCTGGCGGCGACTTCGGGCGCCGACACGGCTCGATAATAGGAATTTGCCATACATTGCATGGCAATGTCGTAAGCCGGAGCAACGATACCCGCGAGTTCCCAGTCGATGATCGCGCGTACCTCGTCGCCTTCGAGCATGTAATTGCCGAGACTTGGATCGCCATGGATCAGCGCCAGGTCATCATGATGAATATCGGGCTGGTTCGCAAACAGCCAGGACCGCAACCGCTCGAGCCGCTCGCGATGCGGCGGCTGCACCCACTTGACGGTTTCCCAATACCAGTTGATATAGCGTTCGAAATGGGTCCGGCCCGCAGCCTGGCGAACGCAGGACGCGACCGCGCTGCTCTGCCAGTCGGCGCCATGCACGCTGCCCAGGGCCCGGAAAATCGATGCGATCCGCCGCTCGCGCACATCGGGCGCCGCGTCGCCGATCAGCCCGGCGCTGAAGGGCGACGCGTGCGCGACATCGCCTTCGACCTTCTCCATGATGAAGCCCGGCAGCCCGAGCACGGCGCCGTCGGGATCGATCCAGCGCGCGCGCGGAACCGCGAGGCCGGCATCCGCCAGACGCGCCTGCAGTTCATATTGCTGCCTGATGCCATAGTCGAAGAATATGCGGCCCTCGTTGCGGAGCGGTGCATAGCGCAGCACGAGCGGCTCGACCTTGCCCTCCAATATTGCATCGAACACGACAACACCGCTCGACGCGCCCGCATTGGCGCCGCCACCGCGAACATTGGCGATTTCCACCGGCCCCGCGATGTCCGGCTGCTGTGCCAGGAAGCGGGCAATGTCCGCCGGGTCTATGTCGGTAAAGTCCGGCTTGGTCGCCCGCATCACGCTCGCGATAACGTCCGGTTTCGGTGTCTCCGCCATCGCGCGCCTCAGTTCGCGCCGAGCTTCATCGACAGGCGGATGCCATAGGTCCGTGGCGGCGAGAATTGTCCGGACACATAGGCCCCCGTTGCCGCTGCGACGCGGCTGTAGGCATAAAGCTTGTTCGTGATATTCTCGGCGAACAATTGCGCCTGGAACCGATCGCCCGGCGACGACCAGCTCAGGCGGGCATTCAAGATCCAATATGGCGCTTCGCGGGTTTGCGATTGGAAGGGCGCCTTCCCATTGAACACATCATGGAAGATTTGGCTGGTGTAGGCCGCTTCGCCCCGGAGGGTGAAGGCGCCGGCGTTCGCGGTCTCTATCCGCTGCTGCGCTCCGAAGTTGAGCTTCCATTCGGGGGCCCGGATAAGGCGGTTCCCTTTGATGTCGAGCGTCGCAAGGCCGAGCGGGTCCTGGAGAAGCTGGCTGCCATATTCGCTGTGGATCCACGAACCGGACCCATCGAGCGAGAATCCGGCAAGGCCGCGCGGCGCGAGCATATACTCGGCCTCGATGCCGTAAAGCGTCGCATCGGCGGCATTCCTGATCGTCGAGGAATTGTTGAGATAGGTCGTGAACTGGATGTCGCTGAAATCATAATAGAAGCCCGCCAAATTGACGCGCAGCTGATTGTCGGCGAGCGTCGACTTGAGCCCGGCTTCGTAGGACCAGAGGATTTCGGGGTTGAAACTCCCCGTGCATTCCGCCGGATTGAACCCCCCGGCCTTGTAGCCCCGCGACACCTTTCCGTAGAGCATCGCGCGATCCGAGAGGTCGAAATCCACCCCGGCCGTTCCGGTCCACGCGGTCCAGCTCTTCTTCGACTGGGTTTCGCACAAGGCCGCAGTCGGTACGAAGTTGGAGTGGAGCCGCCGGAAGACGTCCTTTTCATCGCGCGTGTAGCGAAGGCCCGCGGTCACCCGCAACCGATCCGCGATCCGGTAGGTGACTTGACCGAAGCCCGCCAGCGAGGAGCTTTTCTGCTCGGCACCGAAGCCCAGAAAGGCGACGGGCGTCGGTTGCCCGCCATAAAGGGTATTGCCGAGCAGCGGATCGGACCCGAGGAGGAGGAGATTGGGGATGAGAGGCTGCGACAGGTCGAAGACCGGTGGCGGTGCCGCGGTGCCCAGGCTGGCGGAGGCAATGATGAGATCGCCGAGCGAGGGCAGATAGATGTCCGCTTTCAGACTTGCGCGATCGTGCAGGTAAAAGACTCCTGCGAGCCAGTCCAGCCGGTCGTCGAACGCCTTCCCCGAGATATTCACTTCCTGCGTGAACTGCTTCGAGGTTTGCTGGATCGGATCCTCGTAGAGAATGGCCGCACTGCTGCCGTCATTGTCGGTCTGGATGAACAATTTGCTGAACCGATAAGCCGTGATCGACTTCAGCGATACATTCCCGATGTCCCAGTCGAGTGTCGCACTGGCCCCGCGAAGATTGACTTCGGTCCGCGACGGAAAGTCATTGGCAATGCGGGTCGATTTGGTGGGATCGCCTCCGCGCAGCCCGGGCTCCGAGAGGCCAAACAGGTCGGAGATGCTTCGATTCCCCAGCAGCGCGAGGTCCGAGGGCGACAGGAGGCCGGGAATTCCGGCGAGCGCGGTTCCCGGAAGGGAGAAAATTCCGGTCGGCGTTTCGGGTGAGATGCTCGACGGCGTCGGGAGCGCATCGATGAACTGCTGTACCGCGGACGTAACCTGCCGTGACATGTCGCCGCGCAAGGTCAGCTTGATGTCGCTCGACGGCTCGATAAGCAGCGCAGCCTGGCCGCTCAGATGGTCGTTGGCATCGTACCGCTTGCCGTCGAAGACATTGAAGCGGTAGCCGTCTCTCCGGTCATATTTCACCGAGACCCGTGCTGCCACCTTGTCCGGCACGATCGCACCGGTTGCCCCGGCTTCCACCGCGACGCGATCGTAATTTCCATAAGTGAAGGCAAGATTGGCAGCCGTGTCGTAGGACGGCGGCTTGGTGATGTAATTGATCGTCCCGCCGGTCGAATTGCGACCGTACAGGGTACCTTGCGGGCCACGCAGAACTTCGATGCGCTCGAGGTCGAAGCTGGGGACGCTCTGGGCAAAGAGCTGACCCATGTAGACGCCGTCCTGGAACGTCGCGACCGTCGGCTCGCCGGCCGTAACCGTCAGGTCGGAGCCGATGCCGCGCATCGAAAGTTGCGAGTAGCCGGTAAGCTGGGCGAACACCAGCGACGGAACATTGTACTGCAACTGCTGAACGCCGTTGATCTGCTGCTGCTCCAGCGTCTCGGATGTGAAGGCGCTGACCGCAACGGGCGTGCGCTGGAGCGACTCGCTTCGCTTCTGGGCCGTGACGATGATTTCGCCCAGCTGCGACGGTTCGTCGGCCGCAGGCGCTTCGGGCGCCGTTTGGGCCCGCGCTGCCCCAGCCCATGCCAACACGCCGATCGACGCACAAAGTGCCAGTGCCTTGCTCCGCATTCCAATTCCCTCCAGGAAGCCGTCTCGCGGCTCGCCGTCGGCAGCGCTGCTGCCGCGTCGATGGAGCCTGAGACGCGATGATGAGGGGATGAGGCCATCCGCGATAGCGCGCGCCGATCGATGCATCTGCCCATCCGGTCTCTTGCCGTAGCGCATTGTCAGCCTCCTCCCATTGACCGCCGGAGATTGCCTCCGTGCATTCGCGACCCCGAAGGTTCGCGAGCTTCATAGTGGTGGCATCATTAGGATTAATGTCAACGCAAAATATATATACGATCGTCCATATAGTTATAATTCGACCTTAGAGCGCCATCAGGGGTTGGGGCAAGCTTCTCCCGCGGCGCGTTCCTGCGCCTTGCTGTTCCGGGAATGGCAAAAGGAGACGTACGGCACGGCCGACGCCTTCGATATCGATCGGGCCAGTGCTGACCGGCAGTCGGCTAAGTTGCGGGACGCAGGCTCTTCACCACGGCGTTGGCGAGATAATTCGAATATCCTTGCTTCATGGGCTCGTCGATCGCGCCGATGCCGAAGATATGCTGCATTTGATAACGGCCATGGAAGAATTGATCGCAGGCACCGACGATGTGAAAATAAAGATGAAGCGGATCGACCTTTGCGAAAACTCCCGAGGCCTGCCCTTCGGCGAGGATGTTCCGGAGAATCGTTGCCGCCCGCTTGCTGAACTCCTCCGCGATCAGCGGACCGTAGGTTTCGGGCTCTTCGGTGACGAGTTGGTGGGTCAGCGGGTTGATGAACGGGTAAGTGAAATAGCTGTCGATCATCCCGCGAACGAAGCCCGACAGCTTCTCTTCAGGCGACAATTGTCGCTGCGAGAAGGCATCGAGCTTTGATATGTCGCCGCCCAGAACCGAGCGAAGCAACTCCATCATCAGCCCCGCCTTGTTGCCGAAATAGTAGCTGATCAGAGCAGAATTGAGATCGGCCCGCCGTGCAATATCGGCGAGCGAAACATCAATTGATCCTCGCTCAACCATGAGATTGGCCGTTGCCTCAACCAGCCGATCGCGCGGCGGGGTTTCCGGCTCGGCTGTCTTGGCCCGTCGGCCTCTTGGTTTCATCGCAGGCGCCCTCATCGATCTCCCCAGCGCTTCCTGAATTCGGTCCTGTCGTGCCGACAGGACTCAAGCATACCAGCCGCACCGGCTTTAACAATGGCATAGCGACCGCCTGGGCCGCGCGGCGATGCCAGTATTGCACTTGGAGACCGCGGCGCAGTCTCGCAGGTAGACCAGGCTCGAAAATGGCTTGAGGCGATAAAAACATCTCATGCTCTGTATCAGCGGTTCCCCGAGCCGCTCCGTCCTCGCTTTGCGCCACATCGCAAGATTGCCCACCTGGAGCCCTTGGCGCGCGGAATGACCGCACCGCCGAGATGCAAACTTGTCATCATTTAATTAATCGAGTAATTCTAGGCTCGGACCGCGGCCGGCTCGATCCTGCGAAGATCGGGTTTTGATCCCGAATCCTGAGGCCTCGAGATGTTGAAGGTCAAAAATAGTGGAGAGACCGATGAGCCTGTATTCTGCGATTGATTTGCCCCATCACCCTGGAAATCATCCGTTCTGGCAGGAATCCTGGGTATTGGTGTTTCGTGATCCGGACACTGGCCTCGTCGGCTTCCTGCGCACGGGATCCTATGTGAATCAGAAGACCACGCAGACGCATTGGGGGATGGCATTCCCCGACGGAACCCGCTTCCGTCGCCACCTGCTCGACCGTCCTCTGGAGGCAGGCGATCGAACCGATGTCATGGCCAGTTCCGGAACGATGCGATTCACGATTCCCGATATGGAATATTGTCGCTTCGAGGCGTTCGACGACGATGCGGAAGCGGACCTGCGCATCTATGATTGGTATCCTTCGCAGGAATGGGAGGTGGTCGGAGGACCGGGTCATGGAACATTGACTTCGGGAGGCGACGATCATGGCCACCCGGAAAGCGCCGGCCGGGTGGAAGGCCGCGTCCGGATCGGCGACCGGGTGGTCACGATCGAGAATGGCATCGGCTACCGCGATCATGGCTACGGACCGCGCCCGCTACCGATGTTTCGCTCGGCGCGCTGGCATGCCGGCACGGTGGGCGAGAAGCTGAGCTACTCGCTGCTCACGATGCAGGCCGAGGATGGCGCCTTCGCCAAGATGGGCTATGTGATGCTCGATGGAAAGCGCGAGCCTATCCGGGATTTCCATACCGTCAATTGCACGCTGGGCGACGGCCTCTCGTCGATCGGCGGCTGGACTGTGGCGCAGCTCGAGAACGGCCAGACCCTTCGTATCGACGTCGAAGCTGTCGATGGCGTCGTGACTTCCACAGACCTCAACAATGGCGGTCCGAACTCTTCTCCGGCAGGGATCGAAGTTCTGTCTATCCCCAGGTGGCAAGGCCTGGAGGGCGTGTGCGATTTCAACATGATCGATAATGCCCATCGCGGCAATCAGGCGGTGTCGCACCTCTTTCTCGCCAACACGAACGACGGAATTTCCCAGCGGGGATTTGACCCCTCCTGGCTCCGCTAAAAAAGGCAGGCGACCGCATATGTAACTGCTGCGGTCGCCGCAGCCGCAAGGACTCGCGATCTCGCGAGCGTCGCAGTGCGGAGAGGACGCTCGGGGTCGAGCGAACAAGTGGACCCTAAATTTCAGTCGATCGTGCCCGACGGCGGCAGCAAAATCTCCAGTCCGACCCTGGCGGCCAAATCCGCGGCGATCTTCGGCCCGCGTTCGATGACTGGCAACAACTGGCGCAATATGGGCTCCGGGAAATGCCGGAACGTCAGCACGTTGATGACCGCCAGCCGATAGGCCGTAAACAGCTCGAAATAGGGCATGTTGCGAAGCTTGCGCCCCGACAGTCGCTCATATTCTGCAATCCGCTGCTGATAACTCAGCGTCCCTTCCAGAGCCGGGACATCATTCTGGATGATCTGGTCGCCCATATGCGTGAAACAGACATCGCATTCGGGCGTCCCGAGAAAGCTCATCTCCCAATCGACCACGGCCGACACCGCAGTCCCGAGATAGAGATAATTGCCGAAGTTCGCGTCGCCATGACACAGGACCGTATCAATGTCGGCCGGCTCATTTGCGACGAGCCAATCCCGGAGCGGTCGCAGCGCTTCGAGATAGGGCTTGCAGTCGGCATATTCGAGCGAATCCCAATACCAATTTACCTCGCGCTCGATCGGACGCGCACCCGCCGCGCGCTTTTCCAGCCATTCGAGCCCGAGCGCCCGCCAGTCCAGCGCATGCACGCGCGCGAGCGCTTCGAGATAGCCCAGTTGCATCTCGCGCCGCGCTGCCGGCTCAGCGTCGGCGATGATGCCCGAAGTCATCCAGGTCATCGGCGCGCTCGCCCCCTCGACCATTCCCATCACATAGCCCGGGCGACCGAGAAGGTTGCCGTCCGGATCGAGCCAGATCTGTGGCGGAACCGGCACATCGGTGGCTTCAAGCGCGCGCTGCAGGTTGAACTGCGCGGTGACGTCATAGGCGTGGAACAGGCCGCGCGTCGGCATGAAACGCAAGACGAGACCCGACGAGCGCGGCTCGCCGTCTTCGGTCCAGCTTGCCTCGAACAGAAGAGTTCCGTTCGAACCACCCGCAGCTGTGCCGACTTCGCGCACGTTGGCGACTCGGACGTCCGAGACTCCCGCCTGCGCGCCGATAAACTGCATGAGCCGGTCGCCCCATTGATCGGGAGTGGTTTCGGCGAACCGCGCACCACGCTGATGCTTGACGATAGCTGCGCCAATCTGATCGACATCGAGTTCCGACATGACTCTCCCGTTTCTGTTCTGCCGCGCGGCCGGCTCTCGACCGCAGGTTGGCGCCCATCGCCCAGGCGGGATCCTCGGGCGATCATCCGCGGTGCTCGAACGATTGTGCCATGTTTCGTGACCGCAGACGACGCTCCCGCAACGAGGGCGAAGCACCATCGGGCCGATTGAGCAGCGAAAGTCAACGGATAATTAATTGAATACCTAAAAAATTCGTGGCGCGTGCCCGCTGCCCGCTCCTCCGCCGCAACGCACCGTTAAACCCGCCGCAGCAGCAGCCCTGTTGACGGCGGAAAGAAAATATAATTAGCTGCATAATTAATGAACGAACGATTCCCGGGTTTCGAGGAATCGCGCGCAATGCGCAATGAAGGGACGAGGCCATGGAAATTTCGAAACTGTCACCGCTGCCGGATGATGTCGAGCTTCCGCACGATCCTGGGGAAGATCCGCAATGGCAGGAAAGCATTGTCCTTGGCTGGGCCGATCCCTCCCAGGAAATCGGCGGCTTCATCCGGATCGGCCATCAACCGATCCTCGGCCTTACCCGGTCCTGCTTTGGCGTGACCTCGCGTAACGGGCTCAACTATTCCCGCACAGCTGAAGGGCTTCCTCTTCGCGAAGCCGACCGGACCGTCGACACGTTCCATGCCGATGGTTTCCAGTCCGCCACATTCGGCGTCCGCTCAAGCCGGTGGCGTGCCAGCGACGAGAATGTCGATCTCGATATCCAGGTCCGCGATGTGCACGCACCCTATGATTTCTGGGACCTCACTGGCATGCGGAACGAAACGAGCCGCGTGATGGCAGCCAATCATCTCCAGGCCGGCGGCACTTTTTCGGGGTCCGTTCGAATCGGCGATGAGCCCGAGCGCGCCATTTCGGGCTTTACCTATCGCGACCATAGCTGGGGCCCACGGCACATGGATAACCCCAATGCCGACATGTATGCCGCCTGGTGGCTCGTGGGCTCGCTTGGTGAGGATTTTTCTTTTGGCTTCGGCGGCGGGCGCATGCGCTCCGGGCTCGAAAGTCTTTTCGGCTATATCGTAAAGGATGGCGAAGTGGACACCGCCGTGATCGAGGATGCGTCCGTGCTGATGGCATTTGACGGGCTATCCAATCGGGGCGGAACCGTCGTGGCCGTTTCGGAAAAATTTGGCCGGCTGACGTTCGAGGCCGAAGGATATGGCAATGTCTGGCTTGAACTTGGTCAGAAGCATTTCGAGATGGCGATGCCATGCACAATACGTTGCGGCAATCGCACGGGCGGTGGCCTCATCGACACGATCTTGAACCCACGCAATGGAACCGATCGTCCGACCTTCGTGGCGAGCGGCAGACTCGACAACGGTCTTTACCGCAGTCGGGCCGGGTTGAATCATCCATGAGCGGCGCGCAGACGATCGACCGCGAGGCGATGCGGACAGGCCTTCAGGCCTGGCTGCGGCAGAAATTCGCCGAACTGGGCGACCTGACCTTGTCGCCCCTGCGTTTTCCCAGCGGCACGGGTAACTCCGCTGAAACGATGTTCGCTACCATGGCTTATGAAGCCGATGGCGAACATCGTGAACGCGCACTCGTCATCAGGCGACAACTCGCCGGGACGGACCTTTTCCTTGACGCCGATATCAGGCTGCCGCACCGGATGATGGAGGCGCTCGCGCTCCACCCCCATATTCCTGCCCCGCGCGCGCTCGGTGTCGAACCCAACCCGGCGCCGATCGGGAGCCCCTTCCTCGTGATGGAGGCGATCGAAGGACGGGTCGTTGACCAGGTGCCGAATTATAACGTCGAAGGGTGGCTCGCCGATTTGCCGATCGAACAGCGACGCGAGATATGGCTGCGAGCGATCGGAACGCTGGCGCGGCTCCACCGGATCGACTGGCGGCAAGGCTTTTCCTTTCTGGACGACCGCCAGCGGGGCGAACCCGGCATCGATCAGTTCCTTGCCTGGACCAGAGACTGGTATATCTGGGCCAAAGCTGGTCGCCGGCTCGAAGTTGCCGACGCCGCCCTCGACTATCTCATGGCAAACAAGCCGCGGGACACCGATGTCAGCGTCCTTTGGGGCGATCCGACACCTGCCAATATGATGTTCGGACCCGACCTCAGCGTAGCAGCCCTGATCGACTTCGAAATGGCTTCCCTCGGTCCCGGCGAAGCAGATCTCGCGTGGTGGCTCGAGGCCGAGGAAAATTTCTCGACGCTGTCGGGGGTAGCGCGGCTCGAGGGTCTGCCAAGCCGCGCCGAGATCATCGCCCATTACGAAGCCGAACGCGGTCGGCCGGTTGCCGATCTGGACTATTATTCGATGCTCGCCTGGTTCCGCATGAACATCGTGGGAATTCGCTTCTCGGATCGCCTCGTCGGCGAAGGGCGGATGCCAGCGGGGACGGACGTGCTGACAAACAATCCCGCGACGATGCTGATGGCGCGCAAACTCGGTATGCCGGACGCATCGCCGGGCGAAGGTTTCATGGCGATGGTCAATGGCATGGCCGGTGCGGGGGCGTGATCTTTAGTCATTACAAACAGAAAAGAAGGGATTGAGGTAATGGAAGCCGTGTTCTCGGATCATTGGGATTGCCCGCACCAGTTCAGCGACGAACCTAGCTGGCAGGAGAGCGATTGCTACTGGTTCTATGATGTCAAATTGGGCGTGGGAGGCTTCCATCGCATCGGCCAGAAGCCGAACAAGGGCACCGGCCAGCTGATGCTGTTCGTCTTCAAGACGGGCGGTGAACGATTTGTCCTCAACAGCGCCCCGCGCAACGAGGTACAATTGGGTGCGGACGCGCGCCAGTCCCGCAAGCAGGTCGTTGGCAGCCACACGGCCGAGGCTCTCGGCGACGGCAGGATGCGCTACACTTGGGACGAGCCTGAGTCTTCGGCTGATATCGAATTCTACGAGAGCTTCTATACACCGCGCAACTGGCCGTCGGGCAAGAATACAGAGCATTTCGAAGAAGCTACCAATTCCGATGGTCACCTCGAATGCGGCGGCCGCATTCGCGGGAAAGTCCGAATTGGCGACAATGAATATGAAATTGACGCTTTTGCCCATCGCGACCGGTCATGGGGGAAGCGAAGCGACAGCGCGCCCATGATGCACCGATATCGCATGTACACCGGCACCTGTGGTTCCGAACTCAGCTTCGCGGGCTTCTTTCTCGATTTCAACGAAACGACCCCGATGACAATGGGCTTCGTCGATCGCAACGGCAAGCAGGAGGCGATCACCAACCTGCGGGTTGCCGTGACCTTTGATTATGATGGCCTGACCCCGCTCGGGAGCATCGGCATCATGACGCTTGAGTCCGGCGAGCAGCTCAGGATCGAATCCAAGGTCGTTCAGGGGTTCCTCACACCTCTGCCGGCGATGGGCACATTCTCGCAGGACAATATCTCGACCTTTGAATATGGCGGGAAAACAGGGTTCGTCGATCTCGAAATGTGTACGAATCCTGGCCGGGGTTCATATATCCCGAACCAGGCGGACGTCAGTTTTCTTGCGATTGCCGAGGGGCTCAGCAAGGCCGAGGATTATATTATTTGAATCGACGTGGGTTGCCGGCGCCCGGAAAAGGCGCCGGCACGGCGACGCCCAGCCGGCAATCGCGTTTGAGAATGCGCGAAAGTGCCGGACCCGATGCTAATGATAGAGGGGCCGCGCAGCTGGCAAGCTGCGCGGCCCCTGTCCATTGTGTTGCTTCTCGGGCCGGGTGCTGTCCGCCATGCCCCGATCCGCGGCGTCAATCGCCGTATATGCGTTTCGCGTTGGCGAGTTCGGCATGAAGGTGGGCGAGATAATAGGTCCAGACCTGTTCGAAGGCTGGCTGGAAGCTCCGCCCCGATAGCAGGATGCACTGCGTCTTGAAGAGAGGAAACAGTTTGAAAAAGTCATAATGTTCCGCCGGAGCGCCGGCCTCTTCCTCGAACCGAGCAAGATATTCTGCCTCGGTCGGTGTCCCGTCGACATGCTTGTCGAGCTGTTTCATCGTCTCGGTGAGGAAGACGATGAGCGCAAGGTCGGCCTCATTATGGCCGAGATAGGCGAGTTCCCAATCGAGCACAGCCGCAAGCCGCCCGTCGCGAAACATCACATTCGCGATCTGGGAATCGCCCTGTACAAGCGTTCCCTCGCGAACGGCTGGCTGGTGCGCGACCATCCAGCGGTGAGCCTCGACGATGGGGTCGAGCTTCGGATCGTCCGGCTCGGAGCTTAGTTTTGCTTCCGCGAGGAACCAGTTGAGTTCGCGTTCGATATCGGTTTCACCGCTGCCGCGCGCGAGCAGATGCGGCAGTTCCTCGCGACCGATCGCCTCGCGGCGCAGGCGACCATGAAAGCCAGCGGCTTCAAGCATCATCGCCTTGCGCGCTTCCGGACTGACGTCGGCGAGCGGCCCCTTGGAGTACATTGCGGACGCGGGAGGCGTGCCCTCGATCCGCGCCATGACGAAGGACGGATAGCCGACAGCCGAACCGTCCGCGTCAAGCCATAGCGGCTCGGGCACGGGCAGACCGCGCTTGTATGCCGCGACGAGAGTCAGGAACTCGTCAGAAAAGCTCTTCTGCTTGATCATGGTCGTGCCAGGTGCGTAACGCGCGACCATGTCTTCCCGGCGACGCTCGCCGCTCCGCCCGAACTCGGCCGTGAACAACAGAATGCCGTTGCTGGCACCGGATGATTGCGGGACAATGAAATTGCTGAGCGTGACGGGGCCTTCGATGCCGGGCTGCGCAGCAATGAAGGCTGCCAGCCGATCTGCGTCAATTTCCGGGTAGCCCGACTTCGCAGCCGCGACCGACTTGTCGTAGAACCCCTGCAATTCTTCAGTTTCCGCACTCATTTCAAATCAACTTTCCGTGTTCAATATTCTTCGGCGACGGGCCGGCCCGCAGGCCGGCCCTGGTGCCTCAGCGGATTTTCAGTGCCAGTTCCACACCATAGGTGCGTGGCGGATTATAGACCCCCGTGACCCCATTGAGCTGCACCACAGTCCCCTGGATATAATTTGTCTTGGTGATGTTCCGGACAAAGCCACGCACGGTGACCAAATCATTGGGTTCGTACGTCACGAATGCATTATACAGTTCATATGCATTCTGCCGCAGCGAGGGATCATTATATTCGCGGAGGCGGTATCCGCTTGTGAAATAGGCCTCGCCGCGAAGCGTGATCTTGCCCGAGCCGACGGGAAATTCGAGTTGCGTGCCGATCGTACCGGACGCACCCGGAGCCTTGTTGAGAGCCCGTCCCGCCAAATCGGTACCATCGGGCTCGCCAAAGATCGCGCCACCCGTCGACAGGAAGCGCTTATATTCGCTGTGTACGAAGCTCGCGTTGCCATCGAAGCTCAGCATATCATTGACCTGCAGCCGCCCGTCGATGTCCAGCCCGTAGATCTCGCTTTTCGGAGCGCCTACGACATTGGTCCCGAATATCGTCGACTGCTCGACCGAGATATTCTTGTAATCATAGTAGAAGGCCGAGAGGTTAAGCGTCGCACGCCTGTCAAGAAACCGCGTCTTGAGTCCCGTCTCGATGGCGTTGACCGTTTCCGGTTTATACTGATTGCCGCAGGTACTGTTGGAAAAGCCGCCGGACTTGTACCCACGCGACAACTGCCCATAGGCCATGACATCGTCCGACAGATCATGCTGCAGGCCTATGCGTCCCGTAGCCGACCAGTCGGTCACGCGCTGAAGCGGTGCGCCCGGACTGCAATCGGTCTGAACGACCGTGCCGCCGGGAAGCTGGAACGTCACCAACAGATCATTTTGCGACCGCTCGTAAAGACCCCGGACGCCACCAAACAGCCGGGTAGCGTCGCTCACGCTGATCGTGGCATCTGCGAATATGGAGGCGCTTTCGCGCTTCGAGCGGCCGTTGGACAAACGGATGAGTGCGGACGGGCTGCCAAGCAGCCGTCCGTCGAGGGTAACTGAGCCGGTCGTTCGGTTGATTTCATTATAGTAAAAGGCCCCCACCAGCCAGTCCACCGGCCCACTGTCGCCCTTGAGGTTGAATTCCTGTGAGAAGGTCGAAACCCGGACACCCTGGGCGATCGGAATGGTCAGATTTGCAAAGATCGGGTCATTCGGATTTCCTTGCGCCAACGAGTCCAGCGAATTGTAATTGACGCGCAGGCGAGAAGCGCCGGTGATCGAGACAAGATTTACGTTGCCGCCGAGATCGAACGTGTTTTTCAGCGATGCCAGCGCGATGGACCGATTGCCGTCAAAAATGAGCGGTGAGTTCAACCGGCGAGGGGTGACGATCGTATCCTGGATCGGCAAGGACAGGCGGTTGAGGTCATAGGGCTGACGCACCGGGCCGTTGCTGGCTTCGCGCCGGTAGGTCAGGCGCGCTTCCATATCCCACCCGGGCGACACGTCGGCGTCGATACCGAAACGGCCACCGATGTAGCGCAGATCGTCGAGATCCTGGCCGGTCTGGAGATTCTTGACATAGCCATCGCGTTGGCCACCTTCGATGTAGAGCCGCGCGCGCACTCCGTCGCTAAGCGGGCCGCTGACATAAGCCGAGCCTTTGAGGTCGTCATAATTCCCGTAGCCCGCCGTAACGCCCGCTTCGAACTCGCGGGTAGGCGCCGCCGATATGAAGTTGACGATACCCGCCGTGGAATTCTTGCCGTAAAGTGTCCCTTGCGGGCCACGCAGCACTTCGATCCCGCCAAGGTCGAACTGGCCGAGGCCAGCGCCCTGAGGGCTCGAAAGATAGACGCCGTCGAGATGCAAGGAGACCGAATTTTCGCCCGCGCCGGTCGTGAAGGTGGTGCCGACGCCGCGAATGGAAATGTTGGAGTTGCCGGAAACAGGGTCGAACTTGAGGCCCGCAACCGCCCCCTGAAGCTCTTCAAGACCGCCAATCTGGCGATCCTCGATCATGCCCGCGTCGAGCGCGTTAATTACTGCAGGAACATCTTGGAGATTCTGGGACCGCTTCTGAGCTGTCACAATAATTTCGTTTAGCCCCGTCGAACTTCCATCGGTGTTGGCCGAGGCATCACGGCTTGCTGGCGCCTCGCTTCCCTCGGTAGTGTCAGCCGCGCTGGCAGACGTCGATACACCGAGCATGATGCCCGCCATTGCCAACGCGGACACTGTGGCAAGCTGGTTTGATCGATTAATCACTTCAGTCTCTCCCTTCCCATTCGCGCGTCTCGGCGCGCATCCTTATTTTTGCGGGCTGTGATCTTTGAGGCGCAGACATGCAGCGTGCCCAGCGGCTAAGCGGTAGGCGCCGCACACACGGCTAAAATCTTCAAAAATATATGATCTTCCATCCTCCCGTCGACTAGCTCAAGCCAGCCCCGAAACCCGCATAGTTTCAACTGGTCTGCGCCAGCATTCAGGCATAAATCCCCCAAGTGGTCATAATTGTCAATATAATAACGTTTTCGCCAAGTTTGCTTTTCAATTCGCCCCTTGAGTTGGGCTGATTGATCGGAAAATGAAGTTTGATCGCAACCCCGCAAAGCGCTCGATCCTGATTTGCCGGCAGACTTGTCCGCGCCGGAAACGCAGCATCCGCCACATCAGAAATGGCGACACGCCGCTAAGAGGGACCTGGGCCGGCAAGATCGGGACCTTGGCAAAGCAGTTGTTACGGCTCGACCTGATGCTGCTCGATAAGCTTGGATATCCGCCCTTCAGACGAAGGGAGGGCGCTGCTCCCTCTGATCAGCAAGGCCTATGAGCGCTTCAGTGTGCACATCACTACAAACCCCGCGTTAGCAGACTGGCCCATCATCTTCGGTGATCCCAAGATGACTACGGCGCTGCTCGACCGCGCGATCTCGTCAGGACCGGGGAGGAAAGCCAGCGATGTCAAACGGCCCTTTAATTGCGGGTTTCTGTCAAGCCTGTGTATTGATCCGAACCGGGGTCATGGTCCTTTTCGAGGTCATGGCCTCATGATGATGTCCGGGTCGGGTGCCTCAACGTGCGCAACGCGGTCCTGGAAGTCCGCAGCCGTTTGAACGAGGTCACCGCAACCACCGTCCCGGTGGATCATCACAGGTCTGGCGTCAGTCCTGCAATTTCAGGGTAGGTATGACGGTCAGGCAGGCCGTTTCCCCCATTCGAACTCGGTTCCATCCACCCAGATGCAATGAAGGATGATAGCGAGTTTTCGGGCAACGGCGACCTGCGCTTTCTTCATGCCACTTCGCTTTGCAAGCCGCAGCCCCCACGCCTTAAGCGAGCACCACCGCTTGGTTCGATGAAGCAGCACGCTGGCCGCCTCGAACAAATAGGTGCGCAACAGCCGGTCGCCCCAGCGCGAGACTTTTCCCGTTACGTCCATTTCACCCGATTGCTTTCGGCGGGGCGTGAGCCCGAGATAAGCGCCGACCTTTGCCGCATTCTGGAAGCGCGTCGGGTCGTCGATCGTGTGACGATATGTCAGGGCCGTGACGACGCCAATGCCTGGCACGGTCATCAGCCGCCGCGTCGTTTCATCCTCACGCGCAAGCTGGCGAATGGTTCGATCGATCCTTTCCAGCTCGCCGCAGGTTTGCTTGTGCACGGATAGCAGCGGGCGAAGAATGGAGCCGAGAGCATGGCCATCGGCGATGAGGTCGTTGACCCGCCGTTGGAACTGCCCGCCGGCTGCGCGTGGAAAGAGCAAGCCGCATTCCTTAAGCATAGAGCGCATCTGATTTTCCAGATCGCGTCGGACTCGCACCAATCGGGATCGACACACGAGGATGGATCGCGCAGTCTGGCTTTCCTCGCTCTTGACGGCAACCTCTCGATACCAGCCGACTCGGACGAGTTCCGCCAGGCCTCGAGCATCATTCTCGTCGCTCTTGTTCATGCGAACGGACAGGGCCGCATGGGCGTGACGCGCATCGATGCAGACCACGGGCAAACCGGTGCGCTTGAGTTCATGCCAGAGCCAGCTCGACATGGCGCCAGTTTCAAGACCGACGCGTTCGGCATTGGGAGCTTTCCTGGAGATGACCGCCGCCAGCACGCCCGGATCGGATTTCACCCGGCCCTGGTGAATGGGCCGTCCTGCCTCATCGACGATGCAAATCGACGTTTCCTTTTGCGACACGTCCAGTCCGACATAGTGCTTCATGGCGATGCTCCTCCGTTACGATGATTTCTCGTACCCTGCAGCTGTCGCGCCCCAATGGGAACAACGGCAGCAATTACGTCATCGTGTTCAAAAGGGACCCCCGATCGGCGTCGAAGAGGGACCCCTTTTTCGGATATGATGCTGGTTAGTTGAGGGTCGCCTTGCGCTGCGTGCGGCGGAGGGCGGGCGTAGCCCGACCGGAGGCGCGCGCAGCGCAAGATAGATTTTTGAAGGCGCCGAAGGTGGCGGTCAGCTGCGGTTTTTGAAGCACCAGCTGTCGTTGCCCGTCTCGATGATATCGCAGTGGTGGGTGACGCGGTCGAGCAGCGCCGTAGTCATCTTGGGATCACCGAAGACGGTGGGCCACTCGCCGAAGGCGAGGTTGGTAGTGATGATGACGCTGGTGCGCTCATAAAGCTTGCTGATGAGGTGGAACAGCAACTGCCCTCCGGAGCGGGCGAACGGCAGATAACCGAGCTCGTCGAGCACGATCAGGTCGAGCCGCGACAGCTGCGCCGCCAGGGTCCCGCCCTTGCCGATCCGGGTCTCCTCTTCGAGGCGTGTCACCAGATCGACGGTGTTGAAGTAGCGGGCGCGAGCGCCCCTTCGCACGACATTGGCGGTGATCGCGATGGCGAGGTGGGTCTTTCCTGTCCCCGTGCCGCCGACCAGCACGATATTGCGGCGAGGCGGGAGGAAGGAACCGTCATGAAGGGAGCGGATCAGCTCCTCATTGATCGGCGTGCCCTCGAAGCTGAACCGCTCCAGGTCCTTCACCACGGGCAGCCTGGCGGCCGTCATGCGATAACGGATGGAAGCGGCATCCCGGTGGGTCGCCTCGGCGCGAAGCAGATCGGTCAGTATCTCCATGGTGGTGCGCTTGCGCTGGAGGCCGGTGGTGACGGCCTCGTCGAACGCAGCCGCCATGCCCTTGAGCCCGAGGCCGCGCATCGTGCCGATCATATCATGCCGCTGCATCATAGCCTCGCAGCAGATCATAGCGCGCGCAGTCGGCAAGCGGAGGATGCCGCAGCATCCGGTCTTCCGAGGTAACGATGCTGTGGGGCATCGCCGGCTCGCGGCGCCGGGAGAGGATGTTGAGGATCAGCTCGTCGCTGGCCGTGCCGCTTGCCAGCGCTTCGCGCACGGCAGCCTCAACCGGTTCCAGGCCATCGGTGAGCACCGCCGAGAGGACCCGCACGAACCTGCGATCCGCCTCGTCCCCGGTACCGAGCCTTCGCCGTATGGCATCCGCTTCGACGATGACGATGCTTTCATGATCCGCACCCGCGACGCCGCCAATATGCGCATCGGCAAGCTCATCGAGCGCGGCATAACCAGCTTCACCTACACCTATGATTTCGGGGACGACTGGCGCCATCGCATCGAGATCGAAGAGATCACGCCCGCAATTCCCGGCATCGATTACCCGCGGTTTGTCGATGGCGAACGCCGTGCCCCACCCGAAGACGTCGGCGGAACCCCGGGGTTCGAAGAGTTCCTCAATGCCATGGCCAAGCCGCGCCATCCCGAGCGCGCGTCCATGGTGCAATGGTATGGCAGCGTCTTCGATCCTACCGATATCAGCCTCGACGAGATCAACGCACGCACGGCGAAGCTCGCCAAGCGACGGGCGCAGGGAATAGCCGCCTACGCCGGCGCTAAATCCCGCGACAGCTAATCGATGGCGGTTTCCTGACCACGCTTACACCCAAGCCGCGCATCATCATATCATGCTGCATGCGCTGGCGGAAAGGGGTGACAGGGGCGTCGGTCGTAACAATAGTCATGGCATGCTCTTCGTTGAAGCAGCTCCATGATCGACCTACCGCGCGGTCTTGCTCAATGTCCGTGTATCTTCCGATACCTCAGTTTTGGCTCCAGTCCCGCGAAAGGGGGGGTGGTCGTGCAGAGGCGCAAAGCAGTCTGATGGAGCGATCCCCGATATTCCATAAAAGAAGGGTCAGCTTGCGCTGGCCCCCTAAAGTTTGGGAGAGGATGCCTAAAAGGCAGAAAAGATACGGGAATCTCCCGCTTATGCAGCAAATGCGAACGAAAGATTTTTTTCAATTGCGATCAGTGATGGATGGCGTTTCTTATAGAGCGGTCAGCAGTTGACGCCTGCTGGCGTAGCCTGAACGAGATAACGAAACCCGTGCATAGGCAGGCGCATGCCTCCGAGCGGAAGGTTCGTACCCCCCGCCTTGCCCACGCGCCGGCGATAGTCCCATGTCCAAGTCACCGCCCCGGCTTCGAGAGCGGTTGAATCCCATTTTCCTGCGCTTTGCGCAGCTATTGCTCCTGCGCTGCCGTGGGATGGAGGAACGATGACCCAAGGCATGTCCAACGCCCGCATCCTCCGGCAAGGAGGGTTGGGAGCTTTATGCATTCTCCCGTTGCTCGTTGCGGGCTGCGCGTCGCTCGGATCGGCGATGTCGCCCTATAGCGAGACGTTCAGCTGCAAGAACAGCGACCATGGCCACTGCATCCATCCCGAGAAGGCCTATGAGGACGCGAGTCAAGGCAAAAGATCGCAGTCCGATCCTGCGATGACGCGCGACAAGAAGCTCCTTAAGCAGCAGCGCGTCCATAACGCTAAACACGGAAAAGCAGCCGTACCGGACGCTTACGGCAGCTATCGAGACAGCGTTTATCGCGAACTCAAGGGACTGATCGAAAAGCCCGAGACCCCTATATTGCGCCCTGCGCTGGCGGTCCGCACGCTAATCCTTCCCTATGCCGACCGCAACCGACCTGACCGGCTCTACATGCCAAGGTTCGTCTATTCGGTGCTCGAAACACCATCGTGGGTGGTCGGGGACTATCTCGTTCCGCCGACATCGACTGCATCGCGCGTGCCAGTACTGGAACAGGTGCGCGAAGTGCCTGGTGGCGAGCAAGCCCCAACGATAACGCGCCCGGCGGAGTCTCGTCCGTGAAAGCTCTCGGAACACGGACCGGCGGCGGGCTCACATTCGCCGATCTCCATCGCAGCGTTGCGCGCGACCGCTATTCAGATTTCCTGCCGCTCGTAACCTGGGTGGAAGAGGAGGAGGCCTTCCTCTGCATCGACGATGGCTGGGGCTATGCTTGGGAGCTGACGCCCGCCGCCTATATGTTCGCGCACGTCCACCAGGCGCTGCTCGGTCTCTTCAACATCCAATTCCCCGAGAACAGCGTGTTGCAGCTCATCAGCTTCGCCGATCCGCTGATCGCGCCGACGCTCGACCAGTATCTTGACCTCAAGACGCGGGCCGATCCGCTAATCCAGGCCTCGGCGCAACGAACGCATGCCTATCTCAACAACGGCCGCGCCGGGCTTGGCGCGCTTCACGGCATTCCGGTTCGGGATTTCCGGACGTTCCTCGCGGTGAAGACGCGCCAGCCGATGCACAGCGACCTCAAGCGCCAGATCGAGGAACAACTCGCCAAGCTCGGCATCCGACGCGTCGAATCCGCTGAGATGGTCACTTTCTACCGCCGTATCTTCAACGGCGTCTTCGACGACGCCCCCGGCGTGTTCACCAGCGGCGCGCCCGGACAGCCCGCCCCACCCCTCCGCAAGCAGATCGTCGATGCGGGTCCCGCGTTGACATTCGATGGCGCCGAAGTCTTCCTCGGCAACCAGGTGGGGCGCTGCCTCACGCCCAAGGCGCCGGCGCGGCGGGTGACGGCCGAGCGCGCCAATCGCTTGATGGGCGGGATGCGCGGAAGCGCTGAGGACAGCGACCAGATTGGCGGTCCGTTCCTCTATTGCCTGAACGTCTTGTTCGACCATTCGCAGTTCGAGATCCACAAGCGCGCGCAAATCCTCTCAGCGCAGAAGGCGGCAGGCAGCTTCGCCGTCGAGGTCGGCAAGCAGATCGAGGAGATCGGCTGGGTGCTCGACGAAGCGGGCAACAGCCGCTTCGTCACCGTGATGCCGATGGTCTGGGTGTTCGGCCGCGACAGCCATCAGGCGCGCGAGATGGCGGCGCGCGCCAAGCGCCTCTGGGAAAGCGAACCGCTCCCTTGGATGGTGCAGGAAGAGTCCTACCTCAACCCGGTCCTGCTCACCGCGAGCCTGCCCTTCGGGCTCTACCCCGAGCGCCGCACGATCAGGATGCTCGAGCGCGATTTCAAGATGCCGGTGAAGGCGACCGCGCTGATGGCACCGATCCAAACCGATTTCCGGGGCGGCGGCCGCCCTGCCCTTCTCTATGCCGGGCGCAAGGGCCAGCTCATCACACTCGACCTCTTCGACCCGCGCATCAACAATTATAATTTCATCGTCGCGGCCGAAAGCGGCGCGGGCAAGAGCTTCCTGCTCAACGATCTCTGCCGCCAATATTACGCGCAGAACGCGCTGATCCGCATCATCGATATCGGCGGCTCGTACAGGAAGCTCTGCACGCTCTGCTCGGGGCGCTATATCGACATCGGCGAGGAACGGCTCGTGCTCAACCCGTTCGACCTCGGGCTCGCGCTCGACGGCGAGGACAAGCAGTCCGCCATTGCCATGGCGGTCGCGATCGTCGCCGAGATGGCCAATGCCGCAACGCGCAAGGGCGTCTCGACATCGGAATGGAACCTGCTCAAATCGGCCGTCCAGTGGACGATCGACGAAGGCCATGCCGACGAAGGCATCGACTCGGTCCGCGCCTGGCTCGGCGCCTATCCGCAATTTGCCGCGCATGATCTCGACCGCGTCGACCATCTGAAGCCCGTCGCGCGCGAGCTTGCCTTCAACCTCCGCGATTTCGGGTCGGACGGGGCTTACGGGCATTTCTTCAACGGCCCATCAACCTTCGACATCTCGAACGACGAGTTCGTCGTCCTCGAACTCGAGCGCCTGAAATCCATGCCCGACCTGTTCAACGTCATCGTGATGGTGGTGGTGAACGCGGTCACGCAGGAACTCTATCTCTCGGCGCGCGATCGCCCGCGCTTCGTGCTGTGCGACGAAGCGGCGCAATTCATGACCAAGAGCGACGGACAGGATCTGTCGCGGCTCGCCGAGGCGTTCGCGCAAGGCTACCGCCGCGCGCGCAAATATCAGGGCAGTTTCGGCATCGTCCTCCAGTCGATGAACGACCTCACCCTGTTCGGCGGCACCGGACAGGTGATCCTCGAAAATGCCGCGACGCGCTTCCTGCTCCAGGGCTCGACCTATGACCGGGCGGTCGAGAACAAGATCCTCGATTATTCGGGGTTCGTCCTCGAACTCCTGAAGTCGGTCCGCAACAATAAGCCCAACTATAGCGAGGTGTTCATCGATTCTCCGCTCGGGCTCGGCATCGCCAGGCTCGTGGTCGATCCGTTCAGCTACTGGATCAACACGAGCGCGCCGAGCGAGGTCGCCGCGTTCGAAGCCCTGATCCGCGCAGGACGCTCACCGCTCGAAGCGGTGTGCGAGTTGGCGGGTGTCGATCCGCGCGAGATTCTCGGCGACCGATTGCCCGCAGGCCGCACGGAGACCGTGTCGTGACGCGGCGTATAGTGAGTCCGGATCAGCTGCAGCTCGAACTCGACGCCATGCTCCCCGCCGACCGCGCACGGTTCGAGGCGGCAATCACGGTCGAGGCTGAGCGGCGGGCCTTTTACTGGCGGTTCCGGCTGGTCGCGATCGAGACGGTAATGATGGCCAGCCTTGTGCTGGTTGCAGGCCTCCTGATCGATCAACCCACAGCAATAGTCGTCCGGGCCGCGATCACCGTCGCGATTGCCTGCTTTGCGAGCGGACTCCTGCTGATCTGGCTTTCGAGCGTCGCCAGCGGGCTGATGGCGCGATTGCGCAGCGGGCCGCGGCGATGAACGGCCTCTTCTCTGCCACGCCCTCGCCCCGCGTCATCCGGCTCGTCGTTGCCGGATTATTGTTCGGGTGCATCCAGTCGGCGATCCTGCTGGCCGCTCCTGAAGGGACGACCGCGCCGCGCTCGCTCCTCCTCATCCTCGGCCTGCTGGCCTTCGGCTCGCTCATCGGCGCGATCATTGGCGAAAGTCGCGGCGATCCGCATGACAGATGGAGGAAACGCCGTGCATGACACGGAGCGCCTATATCTCGCCGCTTGGCAGTTCGGAATGTCGATGGCGCTAGTGTTGGCGTCAGTCTGCATCGCTGCGTCAGCTCATGGTCAGACCGCGACGATCGGGCGAACATGGCCGATCGCCGAGCCCGATGCCCTGGCCGAGATCGAGGCGCGCGCGGCGCGGCAGCCCGCGAATATCGCCGAGCGGTTCGGACCGCGCGAAGGCTGGAGCGCCATGCAATCAGCCACGCTCGGGATAGCGCGGACCGACCGGCGCCGAACAGTTGTACCCTTCCACACGCTCGACTTCGAGATTCGGCTGCCAGACGGCAAATTGCTCTACCCCAGGGGCTATACGTTCAACCCGCTAACCTATGTGTCGCTCCCGCAGCGACTGATCGTCGTTCATCCACGCGATCTGGGTTGGGCGATCGCCAAAGCGCGGCCGATCGACTGGATATTGCTGGCCGGCGGGGAGAAGGCTGCATCCGACCCGATCGCGCTCGGCAAAAAGGTCGGGCGGCCGCTGTTCATCCTCGAAGAACGGGTTAAGGATCGGCTGGCCCTCACCGCCGCGCCGGTCATCATCGAACAGGTCGGACAGAAGCTGGAACTCAGCGAGTTCGCGATCGAACGGCCTCACAAATGAGGCATGAATATTGCGCGTCGATACGTTTTGGCGTTTCCATACAATACCGCATCGCACCGCCCACCTAACGGGGCGCCGCGACCCAGAGGAGCTCTCCTCCGGCAACGGAGACAGAGATCTTCATCTCGACACCCGCCTGGCCCCGGCCCGGCGGGTGTCCTTTTGCCCGCAAGGCTTATTCGACGAAGTTGGCCAGGTTCCTCAGCGTCAGGGCCATGCCTTCCTCATGATCGGCTTCGCTGAAACCTTGCGGGACATCGTCCGCCGTCAGCGTAACCTTGGTCCCGTCCTTGACGGGTTCGAGCAAGGTCGTGAGCGTCATTGTTCCCTGTAAGCGAGGGTCCGCGGTATCGAAGCGGACACGCTCGATGATCCTCTCTTCGGCAAGGATCTCGACAAACTCGACATCGATGTTGGTATCATCGCCGGACTTGCTCTCCGTTCCGCCTGCAGAGGGATGGAGCGCCATGCGGTAGGTGCCGCCGGGACGGGGGTCGAAATGCTCGATCCGTGCGCTCATGCCCTTTGGTGCCCGCCAAGCCGGGATCGTCTCTGGATCGAGCAACGTGCGAAAGATCGCGCGCGGCGTCGCCAGGATGACGCGGGATGTCTTGTGAGTCGCGGATACGTTCATAGCCCTCACCTCCTATTGCGCTGTGGGTGTTCGGGACAAGAGTTTGCTGGCAAATCCGAGGATCGAGAACGACGCCTTCATGATGGCTCCATTCCGCGCCATGACGTTCAAGACTGGGGGAACAGCCCCGCCGCCTGGTCGGGCGCCTGCGCAGTTTTGATTTCCTCAGCGAAGAGGTGCCGGCGCGCACGGAAGCGCAGCGCTGCCTGTTCCCGGAAGACTTAAGTCCGATTAGGTAGGCAGTATCCCGACCTGACGATCGTGGCGCGGGTCCCGGACGCTTAAATCGAGTTCAAACGTCATCGCATCCATAACAGCTAAGCCTTTTATTTTAGGGGAAGCTCTTGGCGTGCTCGGTAACGGCCAGCGGAACATCCTTGCCTTCCCTCGGCACTCTCGTGCCCCACGCGTTGCACGCTCAATCAACCCTGGGCATCCCTTAGATCGGACGGCGTCGAGTTCCCGGCGGGATAGCCAGGCCAAACGCCGTCCATCCGTCTTCGCCGACCTTCAGGCGCCCGTTCGCGGCGCAACGGAGATCCTATGCCTGCTCGCCGCGCGCATGCCACACCATTACCCAGCGAGGCGCGGCTCGCAGCGGTCGCGGCGCAGCAGCGGTCCAGCCGCACTCGGTTGGCAGCGCTCTCGGCAGCCCTCGTCGCCGGAATCGCGCTTTCGGCGGTTCCGGCCCATGCCTCCAAATGCCCGAGCGACACCATCTTCAATCCGATCACCAAGGTGCGCTGGAACTGCATCTTCCCGATCACCATCGGCGGGGTGCGGATCGGCAGCCACGACAAGCTCAGCAAGGAACTCGACGCCCAATCGGCCTCGAAACCCTTATGTGCCTGCCGCAAGGGCGCAACCTTCTGGTTCGGCGTGAAGGTGAGCTTCTGGACGCCGAACCGGATGATCGACATCGTGACCGAGCCTGGCTGCATGATGGCGCTCGGCGCCGACATCATGCCGACCGGCGGGCGCCTGCAGGGTAGCCAGTCGTCAATCGCGGACGGCACCAACACCACCAAGCTTTTCGCGCAGATGCACTATTACAAGGCTCCGGTCTGGCAGATGCTCGACATGTTCACCGACCTGCCCTGCATCGAGGATGACGGCTTCGACGTCGCGATGATGACCGAGCTTCTGCCGACCTGGCAGTCGGGAACGTTCGGCGCGATCATCCAGCCCGAGGGCATTCTCTTCGGCAATCCCGCCGCAGGACTCGCCTGCATGGCGGACAGCGCCGCGGCCGCCGCTGGCAAGGTGGTTGATCCGCTCTTCTGGTGCATGGGAAGCTGGGGATCGACCTATCCGATCGCGGGCGACATCCACATGGGCGACCGCATAGAAGCCTGGGCCGGCCTCGCCGCGCGCGGCACCTTCATGATGGGGCGGCTCGGCGCGCTGACGATCCACTCGGCGGACGGCTGCTCGTTCAAGCCGCAGCCGATCTGGACCAAGAGCCGCTACAAGCTCCAGCTGATGGAGCCGGTGAAGGGCGGCAAGTGCGTCAACATCGGCCGGCCTGGCGCGCTCTGGACGAGCGCCAAGCACGCGCCCGGCAAGGACAACGCCCAGTTCATGCTCTTCGAGAAAGCGATTTGCTGTGCCGGCATCTCGACGCCCTGATCCCGCGTCGGTTCCGGCGCACACCGATCGCCCCACGCGCAGCCGGGAATCGGCCCGGTCTGCCCGCCACAGCCCCGGTGGCTGCCGGCAGGCGCGCGAGGCGGGAGCGGCGCCCTGCCCCCTCTCGGGCGCCGCTCCAACTTCCGCCGAAGCGGCCGTAGCGCCTTCGCTGGCGGATCATCACGATCAGGTCCCGCAGCGTCCCCGGGCGAAGGCCGTGCTGACGTCCTTCGAAGGCCAGGCTGCCTTTCGGCTACTCCCGCCCGGATCCGCCGCGTTCCGGACGGGAGACCTCTTCCGCGTGCCCCTGGGTTCGCGCACGGTCGAGAAGGGCCGCTCATGAGCTCGCGGTGCCTTATCCTGCTGCCCGTTTCGGTGATACTCCCCGGCCTTGCATCGGCGCAAACGGTCGAAGATCGCGCACGCGCCGTGGCAGAAGCAGCGCGCGCAAAGAGCGGCGACAGCGAAGCGATCCTTGAAAACTACATCAACCCGGGCCTCGGCGGACGGCTGATCGCGACCGTCGACAAGAGCCGGACCTTCACACCGAACCTCGCCTGCCAGAAGACAGCGAACTTCCTCGAACTCCTGATCCAGCCCGGCGCGGGCGGCGACATCGCCAATGTCCGCATCGCGCGCGACAAGGATATCGACGGCAATTTCGACAGCGTCTCGACGCTGCCGGTCGCGGTGTCGGGCATCTGCGCCAACGGCGTGATCTCGTGCCAGCCCGGAAGCTGGAACGGTTGCCGCACCTTCCAGTGGGATGTCGATGCCGGAGGCAACCTCAAGCTGACCGAAGTCGAGATGCCCGAACTCGCCGGCTGTTATTGCATCAACAATAGCTGCGGGGCGAACCTCGTCATGGGCAATCTGCCGTCGGTGCTGAAGGATCTCGGCGGCGGCGCGATCGGCGCGCTCTCGACACACGACCCGCGCATCGGCGTCGCCGACGCGCGCGTCAACGGTCCGCTCATCCAATATGTCGGTGCGCAGTCGACGGCATGCAGCCCCGAACCCACCCTTCCCCAGACGGCCTATCGCGCCAACCCCACGGCGATCCAGGGCGATGCCTTTGCCGCCTCCGAGGCGAACAGCCTGTTCCAGTCGCTCGCCGGTTCGCCCGCGGGAACGGGCCGCGCAGAACAGGTCCGCGCCTGCACGATCGAGCGCGAGATTAGCTTCCTGCCCCTGACATACGACGACATCGTCTCGGCGTCGGGCTCCATTTACTCGGTACGCGACTGCGGCGAGGGATGCCGCCGCTATCGCATCATCGGCGATGGCGATTGCAGCAGCTCGCCGCCGATCTTCACAGCACGCTTCGAAGTCAGCGATCCCGCGAAGCTCGTCTCCGCGCGGATCGTCGAAATGGGCGCCGACGACTGGGTCCAGGGCCGTATCAACGGCCGGATCGTCGGCTCCGCCGGGCCGCGCCCATGGCTGACGACGGGCCTTCCTTCTGGCGACTGCCGAACCGATGGCGGCGCGGCGCGCAATTATACGCCCTATGATTTCACGGCCGATCTCAGGGCAGGCCCGACGACCGTGTCGGCGCGCGTCCGGGGCGGTGGCGGTGGCGGGCCGCTCACCACCCAATGGGGTCTCGTCGACGTCGAGATCCGCGTCTCGCCCGGTTGCGAGCCGCGCGAGCGGTTGGTCGATCTCTGCGCAGGCTATGGCGCCGATCCCAAATGCCGCCTCGATAGCGAGACGGTCGACGCGGTTCAGACCTTCCGCAATGGCGTCGGCACCGGTCTCAGGCCGCTGCCGCAAACACGCCTGTTCGGCACCGGGTCCTGCACCGTTCAGCTGACCCGCGACTTCTTCCGCCGCGAGCGCACCTATAAATGCGTCGTCGACAATGGCGCGCTGTCCGAGCCGGACTTGTCGCGCGGCGCCTATATCATCGACCATTCGACCGAGACGATTCTCGCCGACCGCGTGCGGACAGCGGACGGCGGCATGGCCGCTTCTACCCGCCCCTTCGCCCTCCCCGACCGTGGGTCGGTCCCGCGCTGCGAGGCGATCTGCAAGACGCGCAAGCCGAAGGCCAACACCGACGCTGCTCCGGCAGGCGTCGTCGGCGCGCAGCAGACGAACCCGACCGGCTGGGACACCTTCTATCACGCCTGCGCGAGTGACAATGTCTGCCCGGCAGGCCCCGGCGAACAGATCGTTTCGGCCTGCGGCTGTCTCGATGATTTCCCCGAAGCGGTGGTAATGATGCAGGCGGTCCGGCTCGCCGGGGCCGACCTCGCCTGCACGGCGACCGCGCGATGAGTTGGCGCGATATCCTCTGGCCGCACCGCGCGGTGCTGATCGCCTTGGTGATCGTGGGCGTCCTGATCGGCAGCGCCTTCGCCGCGCCGCCGGCGTACGCGCAGCATATGTGCGCCGTCGATCTCGACGGCAGTGGCGAAGCCGACGGCCCCGGCGAAACTGCGATCTGCGTAGGCACCACAGACGGCGGCTACCAATGCCCACTTGAGCGTACTTGGTGCGCGCCCGAGCCCGGCGGCGCGTGGTCGTGCCCGCTCGGTACGCAATATCCGTGCGAGACGCCCGCGAGCGGCGGCGTTCCCGCCTGCACCCCGAACGCCTGCATCGACACCGCGGCGAGCCCGATCGAGGATGAGCCGGTGATCGACGATCCCGGCGCGCCCGCCGATGGTCCCGTCGACGCCGAGGGCAATTGTCTTGGCAATATAGAGATCTTCGGCGGACGCGCGCTTCGCTGCCGTCCCGCGGGTCTCAAGACGACTTTCTCGAACTGTTGCAAGGACAAGGGCAAGATCGTCAAGGACGGCATGGGCTCGTCGATTGCGTCGACTCAGACCAAGATCGCGATCGCGAAAGGCGTGTTCACCGGCGCCAAGGCTGCCTATGCCGCATTCCAGGCGGGCGCGACAGCGAGCCAGGCGGCGAGCGCCGGGGCCAATGCCCTCGTCATCGGCATCGATCCGACGTCGATTGCGATCAGCCTCGCGATCAACGTGATGATGGAGTTCCTGCTCTCGTCCTGCGACCAGCAGGACATGGAAGTCGGCATGTTGCGCAGCTCGGGCATGTGCGTCGAGGTCGGCAGCTATTGCTCGTCGAAGATTCTCGGCATCTGCATCCAGAAGTCGAAGAGCCATTGCTGCTTCAACACCAAGCTCGGCCGCATCATCCAGGAACAGGGCCGCCCGCAATTGAAGTCATTTCCCGATGGCTGGGGTCCGGTGAAAACGCCGAACTGCCGCGGCTTCACGCCCGAGGAGTTCCAGGCGCTCGACTTCTCCAAGATGGACCTGTCCGAATATTATTCCGAGATCGAGGCCCGCGCGCAGGCTGACATTCAAATCGACATGAAGGAACGTATCGATGCCTATTACCAGGCCATCGGCCGCTGACGTGCGCTTCGCGATCGCGCTGACGATCGGCGGCGCGATGGGTTTCGCGAGCCTCGCGGCAGCGCAGATATCGCCGGGGGCACCCGACCAAAAGGCTCCTCCATCAGCGCGCGTCGGAATAGAGATGGAGGGCGATGCCGCGATGGACCGGCTGCGCAGAGCCATCGAACGGCGCAAGGCGGAACCGCAGGCGGGGCCGTCCGAACTGCCCAAGCCGACCGAAGCCGAGCGCCGCCGCGCCTTCGAAGTGCTGCGGAGCCAGGCGCCCTCTCCCGCGATGGAATCCCGCGCCCGCAAGGCGATGGAAGCGGGCAAGGACCGGTTCGCCGCTGAGCGCGCAGCGATGGCGAAGCGCCTCGAACAGGCGCTGGGCCTCGAAGCGCCCGACATGAAGGCCGTCGCCGACGCCGGTCCTGCACCAGCGGCGACGGGGTGGGTGCCGGTGCTGTTCGCCTCCTCCTCTATGCCCACGGCGACGCTGCGCACCTATGCCGCTCAGCTCGAGAAGGCGCGCGGCGTGATCGCGTTCCGCGGAATGCCGGGCGGGATGACCAAGGTCGCGCCGATGGCGAAGCTGACCGCCGAAATCCTCCGGCTCGATCCCGGCTGCGAAGGCCCGGCCTGCGCGATGCGCGACGTCCAGCTCATCGTCGATCCGCTCGTGTTCCGGCAGCATGGCGTCACGCGCGTTCCCGCGCTAGCGATGATCCCCGGCGATCCCGTGCTCCCTTATTGCGAGCGCGAGGACGAAAGCCCCCGCGCGGGCCGCGTCGTTTACGGCGACGCCGCGCTCTCTGGCTTGCTCGAAGGAATCGCCCGTCTTGGTGGAAAGGAGGAGGTGCGCGATGCTCAGTCTCGCCTGGAAGGCCGGTAAGCAGCTGGCCATCGGCCTCAAGAATTTGCCGCGGCGCACGGCCGTGGCGCTCGGTGCCGAAGGCCTCGGCGAGCGACGCGGCCCGACCGGCTGTGGAAAGCCTGTGCGCTCGTGATCCCGCTCGGCTTGTTTGCCAGCTGGGCCGTCCAGCAAATCACGCTCGTCATGTCGCCGTCGATCGACGCCTGGGCGGTGCGGTCGAACCCCGGCCCGATCACGAAGGGCGACCTCGTCATGTTCAAGCTGTCGCATCCGCTGGCCGGTCCCGAGCCGATCAACGTGACGAAGCGCGCGCTCTGCATGCCAAGCGAGCGCATCTCGCTGATCGAGAAACCCTCCATGATCGCGCCGGACGCAATGGATGGTTGGTATTATTGCGACGGCAAATTGCTGGGAGTGACCAAGCCCTATGGGCGGAATGGCCAGAAGCTCGATTACTGGCGCCCGGACAATGGGCTGATCAAGCCCGGCACCATCTATGTCGGCTCCTCGCATCCGAGCGGGTTCGACAGCCGCTATTATGGCCCGGTTTCGATCGCGCGGCTCTCTCGCGTGGTGAAGGTGCTGTGATGCGGGCGCTCCTTCTCGCCAGCATCGCCCTCTCCACCACAACCGCCGCGCTCGCGCAAAACCCATCCTCCTCCCGCGCGCCCGAGCTGAAACAGGGCTATTGGTGGTACCAAGCGCCGCCGCCGGAGCCGAGCGAGCCCGATCCCGACGCGCTCGTAAAACCCACGATCCCGCCAATGGCGGAGCTCGCGACCTGGACGCCACCGAAGATCCGCAAGCTGATCGAACAGCAGCGCGACTATGCCGCGACGGTGCTCTCCGTCGATGCGGTCGCGGACTTCTGGCGGTTGCAGGACTTCGCGCGGAGGAAAGCGCGGGCGTTCGCGGGCGTCACGCAGATCGCCCTGCTTCAGAATCCCGAGCTTAATTCCAAGTCGGCCAACCCCATGGTCGGCGACGCACGTTCGGCAATGGGAGCCGAGAAAGACGCGATCCGGCGCCACTATCTGCGCGCCAATGCCGGACAGTTTGCGCTGGTGATGTTCTCGCGCGCCTCGTGCGGCTATTGCCGCGTGCAATGGCCGATCCTCGAGCGGTTCCGCGAAGAGACCGGCTGGCAGGTAACGCAGATGGACATCGACCAGCGCCCCGAACTCGGCCAGCGCTTTGGGGTCGAGGTTACTCCGACGACGATGGTGATCCGTCGCGGCAGCGCGCAGCGCATGGTGATCGCGAGCGGCGTCGAATCCTATCCCAATCTCACCCAGACGACCTACCAGGCGGTCCGGCTGTTGCTCGGCGACATTCGGCCCGAGCAGTTCCTGACCGGCGCGGGCGAGGAAGACGGCTTCTTCGACGCGCTGTCGAATGGGCCAGTGTCAGCGACCGACCCGCGCGTGCTCAGGGGCGATCTCGTTGGGATCGGAATGGAGCCGCGGCGATGACGGGGGCTATTACAACAGTTTGCAACGCACCCAGCGCGGACATGCAATCATTTGGGGATTATTGCGGTCTGTCCGTGCTTCTGCAGCAAACCAACGGCGCCTCGGTCAAAGCTGACGAAGGTTTCACCGCCGAGCCATTGGCCATCGTGGGCGATGACGCCATCGGCAAAGTCTCCGCCCGCATCCAGCATGGCGAGCCCGGCTTCGACGGCTTGCACGTCCACTTTCACATTGTCCGCAGAAATCAGGACCCGGATCGATCCGGCCAAGTCCTCTCGGCTCACCTTGTACCCGCGAAGGAATACCCAGCAGAGTTCGCAAAGCGCCGGCAGCGTAAGCGCGACGAGTTCAGCCCCATCGAGTTGCGCCTTGGCGATCGGGCTTTGAATTTTGTCGTCATCCGCAATTGCGCGAACGAGGATGTTGGTGTCGGCAATGATATTCACCGTTCGCCAGCCCATCCTTTTGCGATAATCTCGTTCATCTCGTCGATCGAGAGCGGCTTTTGGCCGTCCCGCTTGAGCATCCCGAAAACCTCCGAAATCTTGCCGGCTTTCATCATCGGCCGAATTGCGATCCGACCGTCGGGCAGTTTCTCGAGGCTGATCTTGTCGCCGGGGTGGACGCCGAGATGCCTGAGCAACTCCTTCCTCAGCGTGATCTGCCCCTTCGTCGTGATCGTGACTGCGTTCATACGTAATACCCTTTCCGCCTTTCAATGTAAGGTAAATTACCCTTACCTGCAAGGCGGGTTCTGGCGGACTAACATCCTCCTGGCAGCAAGTGTGGCGATCATGCTCGGCTCGCCCGCAGGCGCCCAAATGGTCAGTCGCGAGATTGCTGCACGAGCTGCGGTCCACCCGGTCGCGACGATGGCGGAGATGCGGAACTGGCTGGGCCGAGTGCCCATAACACGCGCCTTCCCCCCGGACCTCGCCGAGACGCTGCGAGGCCAACGCGGCATCTTCGTCATCGAGATGAGCACGGCGCCCGGCTGTGCGCCTTGCGCGGACCTCTGGGCGAAACTCGCCGGTCTTCGCGCTCGCTATGGCTGGGAGGTACGCGCGATCGGCGAACAGGAAGCAATGCTGCGCTCGGGCCGACTCGGGCTGCCGTGGATCGGTCATCCCGTCACCTGGGTGCGCCCGGCGGCCGATCAGAACCGCATTATTCCTATCGCCATCGGGACCGACCATGCGCCGAACCTCGCGCGTAACCTATACTTGGCCGCCAAGATGCTGACCGGGGTTCGCCCTGCCGTCGGCGTTCGCGCGCTCTCGAAATTCACGGGGATCGTTGGCGCCGTCCCGCCCAACCGCCCGAGGCGCTGAGCATGGCAACTCAGCTCTTCCCTTACCTGCACCAGACCAAAGGACGTCGAACATGCCGACCGCCCGCTTTCGCCTGCCGCTGATCGCCCTAGCCCTTTCCTCGGCAAGCGCCGCGACGCCCGCTGCGGCGCAGAGCTGGGCGGAGCATTGGTTCGACAATGTCACCTATACGTCGCCCGGCAGCTTCGAGGACCAGGCGCGCGGTTATGTGACAGCCGGCGGCCTCTCGGGCCGCGTCGACGTCCACAACGATTATCTGATGAGTCTGACTCTCCCCAAGGTGAAGGCGGGTTGCGGCGGAATCGACATGTTCCTCGGCGGCATGTCCTTCCTCGATCCCGACTACCTCGTCCAGAAACTCGAGAGCATATTGCAGGCCGCGCCCGCGGTGGCGTTCCAGTATCTCCTCGAGACCCTCGACGAGAAGATGGGCAACATCATCTCGAAGATGGAGGCGGCGACGAACTTCCTGAACTCGATCCAGGTCAACGACTGCCGCCTCGCCAACCGCATGGTCCAGATCGCCAAGGGCGACGACAATATGTCGGGCATCATCGAGGAGATGACCGGCTACAAGTCGATCAAGGAAGGCTATGCGAAGAGTTATCAGCAGAGCCGCGAGAAGATCCAGGCGAACCAGAACAACCCGACCGAGGATTTGAAGGGCGCACTCGCCAACTGCCCGTGGGAGGTCACCGACATCTTCCGTACCGGCTCGCTCCTCGCCCACGCCGCGGCGCGCGTCGGCGCCGGCGAGTGGACCGGCGTCATGCGGGCGCGGGTCGGCGACGTCTATATGCGCTGGGATACGACCGACAAGGTGCCGCTCTTCTCGGCGATCCCCGCCTGCCCGCGCCAGGAGACCGAAGGCGTCGACGATTTCCTGACCGGGCGCGTCCAGTCGCGCG
Organism: Sphingopyxis sp. 22461; assembly: GCF_052044915.1. Taxonomy (NCBI): domain Bacteria; kingdom Pseudomonadati; phylum Pseudomonadota; class Alphaproteobacteria; order Sphingomonadales; family Sphingopyxidaceae; genus Sphingopyxis; species Sphingopyxis sp. 22461. Next base: position 103,173 of record NZ_JBQENY010000010.1, on the reverse strand, counting down.
CGCTCAACATGCCGCCGACCGGCGCCGACTGCCAGATCGACGGGCCGGGCCGCGGCGCGCTGATCCTCGCGCGCGAGCGCATGCAGGCGATCGCGACGAAGATCCGCACGCGCTCGGCGCTGACGGCCGAGGAACGCCAGTTCGTCGCCAATGTGAAGACGCTACCGGTCTACCGGATGCTCGAATGGGGTGTGCGCGAAGGCGTCGAGGACAGCGTGATCGGTGATACCGATGAACTGGTCGCGCTCACCCTCGCCTACCAGATGCTCAACGACCTCACCCGCTCGATCGACTTCGCGCTATCGAACGCCGAGCGCGGCACCACGGCCGCGGGCGCGGCCGACGCCGGAAATGCCAATATCTGCCAGACGCGTATTCTCACCAAGGGGATCGAGCAGTTGCAGGGTCTGCGCGACGAGGTGCTGCGCCAACGCGCACAGATGCGCCAATCCTACATGGCGGCCCTCGAACAGACCAACCTCTCCGCCAATTACTCCGGTCTCGTCCGACAGCGCGACCGTGACGCGCGCGACGCCGCCGGCGCCGCCGCCAACCGCATTCGCTGACCGCCATGCGCGCCCACACCCTTTCCGCGCTCCTCGCCGCCTTCACCGCTCTGGCGCCGACCGCGGCGTTCGCCCTCGAAACGAGCTTCCACACCTATGACGGGTTCAACGAGACGGTCGACGCCTTCCGCCTCGTCTCGATGATCTTCGCCGACCCGCGCTACGAGACGCTCGTCTTCATCATCGCGGTTGCCGGGATCGCGCTCGGCGCGCTGCTCGCGAGCGTCCGCGGCAACGGCATGGGCATCGTGGCTTTCGGCTTCCAGACGCTCGTCGGCGTCGGGCTCTTCGTCGGCCTCGTCGCGACGACGGGCACCGTCCATGTCTACGACCGGGTCCGCAACGCCTATCAGCCCGTCGGCGACGTCCCGAACCTGATCGTGCTGGTCGCGGGCGTCACCAACATGATGGAGCGAGCGATCGCAGAGACGATCGACGACAACACGATCGATCCCAATGCCAAGCTGGAATTCGGCGCGGGGGGGCACAGCTTCGACCTGTTCCTGAACGCCGTCTCCCCGCGCGGTCCCATGACCGACAGCTTCCTTGATGCGACGATCAAGGACTATGTGCGGCAATGCTATCCGGTCGCGCGCGTGTCGCCCGCCTATGGCATCGACGACGACCAGCTCTTCCGGACCACGAACGATCTTCCCGCAGCATTCGCCGCGATGGCGGGACCGGCGACCTTCAGCACCGTCTTCACCGCGACCGACAAGGGCGGCACGACCGTGAGCTGCACCGAAGCCTGGACCTATATCTCGGACCGGCTATCCGATCCCGCGCTGTTCGAGGATTACAGTCGGCAGGTGTGCGAGCGAACGGGCTATGATGTGAGCAACGCGGGCCAGCTTCAGCGCTGCCGCTCGAACCTCGGCGCGCTCGGCGACAAGATGCTCGGCACGCCGCTGACGCTCCAGCAGTTGATGACCAACATCAATCTCGGGAACGCGGTCGGCGACGTGCTGTTCGAGGACAGCCCGGCGACCGCGGCAAGGGTCATGGCCAACCGCGCGGTCGTCTCGAGCGGTCTTGCGACCATGTCGACCGCCAACGAGTGGATGCCGACGATCCGGGCGACCGTGTTCGGGATCATGCTGTTCATGATGCCGATCGCGCTGCTCTTCATCCTGACCCCGATCAACCTGCGCGTGGCGAGCTTCGCGCTCGGCCTGTTCGTATTCGTCGCCATGTGGGGCGTGATTGACGCCGGTATCTACCAACTCACCCTCGGCCGCGCGATGGACGTGCTCGCCGAGATGCGCTCCAACCATGTCGCCGCCAACGCCTGGATGCTCGCGCCCTCCTCTGCGATGAAGGCGCTCGCGATCTTCGGCAGCTTTCGCACCGCGGCGGCGGGGCTGGCCGGCGCCTTCGTGTTCACCGTGTTCCGCTTCTCGGGCAATGTCTTCACCTCCTTCACCAGCGGCGCGCTCGGCGCCCAGGGCCAGGGGACTGCGGCGGCGACGCCGATCATGACGCACGAAGGCCGCGCGCAGGCGCTCGAAGCGCAGGCCTCCGCGACCGGCACGATGGCGCGGCGCAGCGCGGTATCGAGCTTCGGGGACTTCGGGGAACGGTCGACGCTCGGCAGCAACCGCGCGTTCGGCGCCGCCGGCGGCTATCTGGCTGATCGCACGCCCGGCGCAGCGGGAACGACGGGCTTCGCGCTCGGCGCGACCGATGCCGCGCGCGAGCTTGGCGGCCTCGCCCCTGCCCTCGTCGGCCGCGACCTCTCGCACCCTGCCACCGCCGCAGCCGTGCGCGCCAACGCGACCACCTCCGCGATTCACAATTTTGCCGAGAAGGATGCGCTCCGCGGCCTCGGCACCAGTTATTTCGGTGAGAGGCAATCGGGTGAGCGGGCGTTCGCGGCTTTCACGCAGAACATGGTGCAATGGAAGGCATTCGGCGACACCCGCGCCTACGACATGATGTTCCAGGGGGCGCGGCGGCACTTCGAGCGCCATGGCTATGTTGGCAAGGACGCCGATCTCAAGGCGTCGTCCGTGATCGCACAGGCGTCGGCCGACCCGACTTTCGCCAAGCTCATCGCCAACAGCTTCGAGCAGGAACAGATGCTGCGAAACGACCTCACCGGTGCACAGGTCAATGTCGGCGCGATGGAAGGCCGCCGCGATTACGCCGGCGATAATGTCGCAGGGATCGAGCGGCGCAATGTCAAGACCGAACAGGCATGGCGCACCGGCAACAATGAAGGTCAACGGAACGCGGCAGCCATGCTCGGCCTCTCCGTCGACGAAACCTCGCGACGCATCGGGTTCATCAACACGTTGTCGGGCGAGGCGCGCTCGACGGCGATCTCCTCACTCTCGCGCTCGCCGGGCCGCAACGAGGCCCATGTCATGCGCGCCCTCGAAATGTACAACGCGTCGGTGCAGCTCGGCACAGCCGACGGCGCGACCGCCGAGGCCGGTCGCGAAGGCACGAGCGTCTATGGCCGGACGCGAGAGGCGGCGGGCTATGACTTTGCCGAGCGGTCGGGCAAGCTCGATGCCCAGCGCGAGGTCGGCCATGGCGGTGTCCGCGGCGCGGCCCGCATCGGCGAGCAGCGGAGGCAGAGCGACAATTTCGGCTATGCCGAAGGCGCAGCGGCCGCCGGCGTGTCGACGCGCGAGGCAGCGAAGCTCGATGCGTTCATCGGGGCGCTCAGCCGCACAGCGGGCAATCAGGTCGATATGGCCGAAAGCGGCGCTGCGGGCATCGCCGACCGCGCACGCAACGAGCGGCTGACGCGCATCGTCGACAATGAGCGATTGTCGCGCATGCAGGGCCTGCTGCGCGCCGAGGGCATCACGATGACGAAGCGTCAGCTCGCAATGTCGCAGAATGGCGACCTTAATCTCAACGTTTCGCCGGAGGTTGCCGCGCAACTTCACCGGGCCGGGCTGATCAACGACAGCCAATATGGCGCGATCGCCGCAGGCGGCCGCGCGCGGTTCAGCTTTGCCGATAACGACCTCCTTGTGTCGAGCAGCACCGGGTTCGCGCAATCGGCGCGGAGCGACACCAGCACCAAGTATGAGGCTGGCAAGCAGGCCGGACCCGATACGATCGAGCATATGCTGAGCAGTGGAGACGAGGGTCAGGCGATGATGGCCAACTGGCTGAAGGGCGGATTCGAGATGGATAGCAAGGGCGAATGGCGCCTCAATCCGCAGGTCGCCGACACGCTGCAGCGCGATGTGTCGGCGATCGTCGCGCAGACGGGGTGGCAGCGGTCAATATCACGATCTGCGCAGGATCAGGTCTCAATGGGAACGACAGTGGGCGGCGATATGGGGGCAAGCGCACATAGCAGCGACTATGCCTCCCGCGGCGGCGGGCAGAAAGGAAGTGCGCGGTCGCAGACCGGACGATCGGGGAAGGTTGGCGCAAGCGTTGGATTTACGAGCCGCGACGTGGGAATCAGCAACGAGAGTGCTCAGGCATCGCTGGACATCATGAACTATGATGTACGCACAGCGATCGCAAACGCCGAGCGCGCCGCAGCGCGCTCTGCAAATCCGGAAGCCTCCTTTACGCGGGAACTAAACCGCCAAGTGCTCGGAGAAACAGGTCTGCGAAATCGCTATCTTGGTCAGGCAGACTCCGCGCGTGGGACGGCCGACATCACCGGCCCCATGACGTCCTTGGAACAATCAACGATCCTCGACAAAGGGCGATTTTCAACTGACTTGGCAAACGGTCCGTTCGACGGCGATAGCAGCTATAAGAGACGCTAAATTCGCGACCCGTTGTTGGGGCTGAGGGGGTTGCCGATATAGCTTGTTCCCGAAAATGGGTCGTAAATGTCGCCGACGGGGCGCAAGTGATCGGGTGGATTCCACAGCATCTCTTGTTCGACCCTCAGGCGCTCCAGTTCGTCGATTTCCTCATCGGTTAAAGGATCTCCGCGATCCGCCGTAGGTGCATCGAGCCGGGCACGGACAAATCCGAAGCCAAGCACGAGCAGCGCCGTCATCGGGAAGAACAGAACATTGAGATAGCCGACAAGCGCGGTCTCAAAAAACGACGCCAGCGCTGGAATCTTGAGCGAGGCCATCGTGATTGCCCAGTAAAGCGGAATCGCTGCCCACCAGATTTTGGCGTACCAAGGCTTCCAAAGCCAATCACCAAGCACTGGCGGTGGCATTTCGGCCTTTGAGGGCTCGGAAGACAGATTGGCCTGCATAGCACTCCTCTCTGGCGAGCTTACCATGCGTGGCCGCGCAACGGAATCCAAAGTGGCGTTGAGGTTGAACAATTGCGTCCTCCTTGTCGGGCAGAGCATGCCCCTCTTTCGCTGCCCCTCCGAACGCCAACACATCACCCTCTCTCCTTATGGGCCTGACATTGAGCGGAATGGATGCTTGACCACGCGCAGCGTTTGGAACGGTGAAAATTGCGGAACTAATCGACTATAGCTTGTTAGAAACTTATATGCTATTTTCTAACAGAAAGGAGTGGGCTCAATGCCTGCCATGGCTGATCGGATCATGAAGCGCGTGCGCGGCAAAGGCCGCGGCTGGGTCTTTACGCCCAGACATTTCATCGACTTCGGCACTCGCGGGTCGGTCGACATGGCGCTTTCGCGCCTTGCGCATGCCGGTAATATTCGCCGTATCGGCCGCGGTCTTTATGACTATCCCCGCCAACATGACAAGCTCGGCCTTCTCAGTCCCGATCCGGCACGCGTCGCCGACGCGCTTGCTGTCCAAAGTGGCGACAAGCTGGCGCCCTCCGGCGCTTCGGCCGCGAACAGTCTCGGGTTTTCGACGCAAGTTCCCGCCAAAGCAAGCTATGCCACAACAGGTCGGACCCGAGTCAAACGCGCTGGCGGGCGCAGCCTCACCCTCAAGCACAGCAGGGCGCCGGTTCTCGACAATGGCTCCGACGCCGCCAACACGGTTCTGCAGGCGCTTGCTCATCTCGGGAAGGGCGGTGTCGATGACGACAAGGTTCGCTACTTCGCGGCACGCCTGGACGACAATTCCATGAAGCGTCTTGTTCAAGCCCGGCCCGAGATGTCCGGCTGGATGGCGGATATCGTACTCAAGATCGAAGCAGCGCGTCATGGATGAGTTCGCGCGCAGCGATGTCGCTAACCGGCGGGCCTTCATCGCAGAAGCGGCGGCACGGCGCGATCTCACCGCCATCATCATCGAAAAGGACTTCTGGGTTTGCTGGATTCTCCGGCGCCTGGTGGCCTGCCCCGATCTTGTCGGCCAGTTGACCTTCAAGGGAGGGACATCGCTATCGAAGGCCTACGGTATCATCGAGCGGTTTTCCGAAGATGTCGATCTAACCATTAGTCGCTCGGCCCCCAAGCTCGACGATGTTCTCTCCCCCATGCAGGATGATATCAGCGGAAAGGAGCGAGACCGTCGCACAAAGGCATTGAAGGCCGCGGCGCAAGCTTTTGTACAGACGCTCGCGCACCCGTTGCTGGCGCGCGAAATCGAGGTGGGGCTGGGAACGGCGGAAGGTTGGAGGCTTGAGCTCGATCCAGAAGACAAGGACGGGCAGACCTTGCTCTTCACTTATCCTCCGACATCGGGGTATGGTCTTGCCTACGGAGAGAATTATGGCGGCGCGAATGGGAGCGGCTATATCAAGCCTCGCATCAAGCTCGAGTTCGGGGCGCGGGGAGAAACCGAGCCATTCGAACTGCGTCCGATTTCACCCTATCTTGCCGAAGACTTTCCCGAAGAGCTGCCCGATGCAGTTACCGAGGTGCCGACGCTGGCGGTCGAACGAACCTATTGGGAGAAGATCACGATCCTCCATGCCCTTCACCACAACGGCAAATTACGCGATGGAATGTCGCGCCATTATTATGACGTGCTGATGCTCGATCGGGCCGGCGTTACAAAAGCGGCTCTCGCCCGTCCCGAACTGCTCCCACAGGTGGTGCGCAACAAAAGCCTGATGTTTGCCGACAAGTCAGCCTGGTATGAGACCGCGCGACTGGGGACCTTACGGATTGCCGCAACCGGTCTCGTTCGCGATAGGCTCGCGGAAGATTATGACGCGATGTCCGAGATGTTCATGAACGCGCCGCCCCGTTTCGATGATCTCCTCGGAGGGCTGGAAGCGATTGAAGCCACCATCAACGCTAGCGCCTGAAGGATTGAAAGCTAATTTTCGGGCGCTAACGCTCGAAGTTTTCCGCAATCATCAAGGATGCATCGCATTGTAGCTCGTCCGCGAGCAGCAAGTGTTACATTGATCCGGCGCCCATCGAACGCGTCGCGGTCACGATCGACAAATTCCTTTGATTCCAGACCGACGGCAAGCCGCGTTGCCGTCGGGAGCGAAACACCGCTGGCATATCCCAGACTCGAAACCGACAGCGGCTTGTCGGCCGCATCCGCGATATAGAGTTCCAGCAACATGATCCATTCCGCGTGGCTCCAGTCGCATTTCTTGAGATATCGGGCAATGATCCGTCGTTCGGCAAGAAGCATGCGACAAAAGCAAAGCCGCCGGAATGTGACATCCTGCATCGCGCCATCTGGATGTGCCTCTTCGATCGACATGCGCCCGAACAAATCCCGGTATTGGCTGCGCGAAAAACCGAAGGTTCAGCGCGGTAGACAAGCTGGGACGAGGGACGGGGCTTGAAGAGGCTCGAAAATGCGACTGTCAAAAATCGATCCCCTCGCGGTTCGAATATGAAGCAAAAAATTGCGGGGCCGCACGAGTATTGAGCGGCAGGCTTGGCCTTCACAAACAATCGAATGATGAAATGGGCGAGTTGCGGGTTGGTGCTTCAATGGAAGTGATGCGCCGAACTGCTTGACGACGGTGAACAAAATTTGATTGCCCCCGGAAATTCGCACCGGAAACTCCGGGGGTAGCGGCGAACGATATCGATGACCCATGAGATAGGTCAAAGGCGCTAGATGCGCTGCCTATTCGGGGTCGATCGTGAATTCACGCCATCCAAACCATAGGTCCGCCTCGGCGAACACGCGCGCTTCGTCGCTCGATTTTCGTCTTGCGCCGGCGATATATCCGCCATCCATCCGTCATCACGACCAGTTCGCCCGAGGCGGATGAGGCGTGATGGGGTTGGAGGCACCTCCACAGCGTCGCGATGCTCTATATATCAACCGGCCCAAGCGCGCATTTCCATTCTCCTGCAACTTGCCGGCCTCCGATTGGCGCGCATCCGATGGATATGACGCGCTGCTGCGCTGTGATCGCCGCGCCTTCGCCTGGGAATGGCTCAGGCGAAACCAAATCTATCGCTCACTCTGGGCCGCGCGTGAATCCCTACCCATCGATGCACCGAAAGACATTGGCCTCCTCGGCTGGGTCGATCCAGCTCTCGCCTCCCCCCAGGCAAGGCCGATCTGGAGCACCAGAATGGACCCGAAAGTACTCAAGGGACGCCTCGCAACCAGAAGCGCGCCCTCCGCCGACCTCTTCGACATCCGCGCGATTGCACCTTTCGTGTCCGTCGAAATCGACGCAGATCGTGCCGAACACTGGCTGTTCAGCGATGGTCGCTGGGCCATCAGACTCGATGTCTATGGGGGAACGCTGCTCGGCGGCCCAGCCTTGATCGAGTATCAGTTACACGGAGTGGAATCGGCAAGATCCAAGCTGGACGCGCTTCGCCAGTTCCTGGCTCTTTCAGAACAAGGCCGACTTCCCGCCTCGCTGGTTCCACGCGAGCGCCGCGCTTCCCGATGGATATTGGAATTACGGGTTGGAGATGCAATCCTGACCGGTGCGACCGAGCAGGATATAGCGCGAGAATTGTTCAAGGATGCCATCGCGCCGAAGCGTTGGCGACGAGAAAATGCGTCCTATCGGCTTCGCGTGCAGCGGCTGGTGCGGATTGCCCGTCATCGCCTCGCCCACCCGCTCAGCGGCCCTTGGTTCGAGTGAAGAGCCCGGACGAAGCCGTATCGCTGACATGGAGCAAGAGTTCACCACACCGCGTCTCCATACCGTTTTCGGAGATGCAGAGCGACACCTTTGGCGTAGCGCGCCTGCCGCCAGGCCGTTGGACTATGATAGGCGCCGATCGCCTTCCAATAGTCGCCGGTGACGGCAAGCCCGGACAGGAAGATCCAGCGCGCGGCTTCGGCGTTGAAGCAGGCATCATTCTGAAGCCAATATCGGACATGCGCTTCCGGTCGCTTCACCAGCGCCGCAATTTTCGGAACCCACCAGCTGTTCACCTGCAACGGCCCGAGATCATGCGTGCCGTTAGTGTTGGCGACTGCTGCCCCGATCCAGCCGCCCTCCTGATCGCGCAGTCCCCAAAGGGTACGCTCAAGCCATTTATGCCCCTTGGCCGCCTGACGGATGCAGACAGCAACATCGGCTTCGCGTGCGGCGTTGGGCAAACCCGCCAAGGCGCTGTTCGCCGTTCCGAGCGCAGAAAGCAGGAGAAGACAAGTCCGCATTTTCCTTACGCCTCCCCCAGTGCGGTATCCGCGCGCAGCACCTGGTCGCACGGCTGTTGCGAGCCATGCGATTGCGGCCGTAGTCGCGTCAGTCACGACAAGCACCTGGCCGTTCATCGGTCATGTCCTCGGGAGGGTTCGCGCGATGGCGACGGCGTTTTCTCAGGCTCAGCCGGTGGGCGGTCCGCGAGCACCCCGCGGAGATAGCCGTCGAAACGGTCGGCGATCTTATGGGCGCGTCCCGCCAGCCGCTCGGCTAGGCTCGCTGGCCGGAGTATCTCTTCCCACCCTCGCTCGCGTGCAGCGCGTTGCTCGGCGCGTTCAACGCGGCGGCGCATCATCTCGTCACGCGCGCCGTCGAGCCGGATGCCGTGCCGCTCGCTGCGCGCCTTCTGACTGTCGCGCAGAAGTCGCCCGAGGCCTTCTAGGGCTGACGTCTTTTCGCCGGACCGAAGGGCTAGTTTCTCGGCGAGACGTTCGGGGTCTTCGGTCCAAAGCTTCACCCCGAACCGAGCGCGGGTGATGGCGGTATAGAAATTCTGACCATTGACGAGACCCGAGTTCACCGGCGCGAGCACATAGACGCGGTCATAGGTCTTCGACTGCGACGAATAGACGGTTTCGGCATAGCCATGGTCCCAAGTCTTGTGGGCCGACAGGTCGATGGTCTGCGCCTCTGCCTTGCGATCCCACCGGATCGTCGCGAGGTTACCGTCGATCCGCTCGACCGTCCCGCGCTCAGCATTCTTGAGGTCGAGCTCCTTCGCCGCGAGGCGCCACTGGATGCGGTCGCCGACCGCAAGGTCGCGCGTGTCGGCGACGAACACATTGACCTGGGCGGCGCGGCCCGTGCGCGGATTCCAGCGGATGGTGCGGCCATTCTCGTCGACCAGCCGGACAAGCTGCCGACCCCGGGCATCGCGTTCGATCCCGTCGACGCGATATTCGGCACCGCGCGAGATACCGAGACCCGCATCATCGCGCGCGAAGGTCACCACCTGCCCGCCCGAATAGAAGCGCGCGAACCGCTTTTCCTGATCGGTCATGCCCGACGGGGCGAGCATCTGGAGGCGCGTATCCTCGGCCGCGACGACACCTTCTTTCCGCAGGGCCTCGCGAATGCGCGTGTTGACGATCAGTCGGGTCGCGTTGTCGAGGACGAGGATGTTCGTCTTTGCCCTGCTTTCGGGTTTGAGGCGTGTCCATTCGGCGACCAAATTCTTCGCAAGCTCGGCCCCGCCCTCCCCGCTTACCACCTTGTCGAGATGGCTAAGCGAACGGGCATAGTCGCCGGCGCGCGCCGCGGCGACGGCATCCTTCATCGTCCGGGTTTGCTGGCGTACGGCCTGGAGAAGCTCGCTCGTTGGGAGGCCGAGCTGCTGCATCAGCCAGAAGGCCTTGCCCTGTTCGATCGCGCCGGTCTGCTTGTTGTCGCCGAGGAGGATAATCCGGGCGCCGGTGTCATGGCTGATCTGGAGCAGGCGCAGCGCCTGGCGATTCCCGAGCTGGCCCGCCTCGTCGACGACGAGCACATGACGACCGTCGATGTCATGGCCGCCACCGGCGAGCAGCATCGCGACGGTCCGGGAATCGATGGCGGCATCCTGACCGAGCTTCGCCGCGGCGGACGAGGTCGGTGCGAGCCCGATGAAGGTCCAGCTGGCGCCTGCGGCGTCCTTCAGTTCCCTGACGAGCGTCGATTTGCCCGAGCCCGCCACGCCGTGGACACCGACGATGCGGTCGCGCGACAAGGCGAGTTCGGATAGCACGCGGCGCTGATCGTCGTTGAGGATCGAGCCATCTAGCGCAGCGCCAATGCGATCGCGGTCCGCGAGCGGCACCGCATCGTCCAGACTGAGCGAGAGATGGGTCGAAAGCGCGATCTCGAGCCGCGCAGTGCGGACCGAGGTTCGACCGCGGGTCAGGACCGCATCGCCGGTTTGATTCCGCGTCTTCAGCAGCTTGCGCCGTTCCTCATGCTGCGCGAGCAGTGGCAACACGTCGCCGAGACGCACCTCGCCGACGTGCGACGCGAGTCCCGTACGCAGAAGGCGTCCGAGATTGTTGACCGCCTCGCGGGTCTCGGATTGGCGAAGTCCGAACAGCGTCGCGCGCCGCGCGACGGCAAGGTCGGCGGAATGCTCGCGCTCCCCTCGTTCATCCGCAGCCTGGCGCAGCGCGTCCAGCTCTGGTGCCTGCGAGTGCGCGCGGGCGTTCCACTGCGCGTGCAGCGCTTCAAGACCGACCTTCTGCTTGGCCGGGCGGGTTTGATAGAAGGCCGCCGTCCGCGCCGCCTGGCCTTCGAGCCCATGCTCCTTCGCATGGGCATTGATCTGCTCCGCCCGCTGCGACATCTCGGTGATGAGATCAGGCGGCACGCCCCTGATCTCGAACAGGCCCCTGCGCGGATCGAAGTCGATCGCATAGCCGAGGTCCCGAAGCCGATACGCGAGCTCGTTCCGGTAGATTTGTCCCGCGGTCATCTGTTCGGCGAACATCGCGCGCGTCTCGAGGCTGACCATCTGCGCATCGTCTCTGCAGTTCGTCATATTGAGGACCACGACATGGGTATGGAGATGCGGGTCGAGTTCGCGCGAGGCATGTTCCGTGAAGCGCGCGAACAGCAGCCGCCCGGTCGTCTCGTGCGTGACCTTGCCGTCCATCCGGCGGCGAAGCTCGGCATGCTCCTCGAGCCAGCCGAGCGCCGTGCCGACGGCGCGTTCGTGCGCGGCGATGATACGCTCGTCGCCCGCGACCAGCGCCATGATCGATATCGACTTGGGGGCATTGACCGCGAAGTCCCAGCCGGGGTGATGCTGGATTTCGCCGTCCTCGCGGTGGCGACCGAGCTGCTGCTCACCGACCTTGCCTGCGAGCAGCCTCTGTAATGTCTTGCGGTCGACCGCACCCTCGAGCCCGAGGTCGGCGGCGATCTTGCCACCCCATTCCGAGTGCTCGTCACCGCCCTTGGTGTAATAATCGCCTATCGCATAATAGCGCGCGATATTGCCGGGCTTGCCGTAGAGGCGGACCGGATGGATCATGCCGGCTTCGCCGGTCTGCGGCGACCGCCCGGGCGGCCATGCTGGCGGAGATTATGCGTCCAGGGCGGCGCGATGATTTCGAAGGCTGCCGGCGGCGATGCGGGCGGCGTGGCGCCCTGCCCTTCCGCACCCCTACTGCCCTTGTCGCCCGATTCCCGGCCCCGACCCGGCCCCGTCTGCAACTTGAGCGGCAGTTCTGGGTTCGCACTATTATCCACCTGCTTGCCGGACCGTTTTCGGGGCGCGACAGGTTTGTTCGTTTCCGCAGCCGGCGCTTCCTGCGGCGCGGCGAAACGGAGCGGTGGGCGGGTTCGCTCGATGAACGCGTCGCAGATCGAGGGCACCCTGTTATATTTGTCGGCGAAGCGGATCACCGGCAGATTGCGGCCGAATCGGAGATAGCCCGCGAGGTTCGGGAGGTTGGTGACCTCGGTGTGCATGACGAGCGGCCGCGTCACCTGGATGCGGCTGAGATTGACCCCGTCGCGCATGTCATTGACGCCGTAGCTCATCCCCTCATTGGCCTCGACCTGCTCGACCTGGCCGAGGTTCTTCGAGACATGCTCCGCCGTGTCGGTGTCGTTCGCCCGGAGCGCCACCCAGGTCGAGCAATAGCCGGTGATGGCGGCGGCATCCTCCTTGCCGTAAGTCGCCCGGAGCTGGGGATAGGACTGGAACCCCAATATGCCGCAACCGCCATATTTACGGGCGCGGGCGAGAAAATCCGATAGCGAGGGAAGCTTCTGCAGGCTGGGGAGTTCGTCGATCACGCAGTAGAGGCGGCGATCGCGATTGGGCTTCAGACTCATGATCGCGCTGATCGCAATGTCGAGCCACACGGTGATCAGGGGCCGAAGCGAAGGAAGCTGGTCGGCCTTGACCGTGATGAACAGCCAGCTGTCATCGCCCTCGGTGGTTACCCAGTCGCGGATCGAAAGCCCGTCCTCGGTATCGTCAAGATAGGCGAAGCTACGCATGACCGAAGCAAGTTCGGCCTGGACGCCCGCCGAGGTGCGCTCGCCCTCGGTCGAGATGAACGCCGCCGCATCGGTTCCCGCGGCGAAGGCCGAGAGCTCCTTGAGCGGGGAGCGCACGACGGTGCGCAGCAAGATCGACACATAGGTGCGCCCCTGCGCCGCGAGCTTGCGCAACACCGCGACCAGGGTGCCGCGCGCCGCCTTTGGCCAGAAGGGATCGCCATGCTTGTCGGGGATCGTCGATTCCGCAATCTGGTCGTAATGATAGTCCTTCGGGACATCGACCCAGGGCGACCAGACCGCGCTGCGTTCGTCGAGCGGATTGAGGAGAATGTCCTTCTTCTCCCGGTAGAATTTCTCGACGAAGGTCCCCGCGGTATCATAGACGATCGCACGCTTGCCCTTGGCGCGGATGCCTTCGAGCATCTTGACGATCATGTTGGTCTTGCCCGTTCCGGGGGCGCCGCAGATCAGAACATGCTCAGGCTCGAACGCGTGCGGGACATCGATGCCGCCGATCGTGAAGCTGCCCTTGTCCTCACCCCAGAGCGCCCGGCGCACCTGCCAGGCAGTCCCGAAACGGGCGCCGCGGATATATTCGTTGGAACCGAGCCCCCTGCCCATCCGGGTGAAATAGAACCAGGCGACGATGAGCGCCGCGAGGGCGAACAGGCCCGCCAACACAGCGCCGCCGATGAGATCGGCTTCGAGCTTCTTCAGCGCTTCCTTGGCGACCATAGATTCGAGCAGCCAGTCGGCCGAGGTCCAATATTCTTGCCCAGAGGGGGTTCGGAAGAGGACCGGGTCGTTGGTCCCCGGAGCAGCGTCTGCCTTGAAGCTGGCTTCTACGAGCTTCATCAACACGAAGCGCTGATACTCATCCGACTTCTCAAACGCATACCAAGCGGCGCCGATGACCCAGATGGCGAGCCCCGCAAGCACCGTCTGGAAAAAAACCTGGGTGGTCATGCGGACATTGTGGACGATCGCCTGGCCGCCCCGCGTCCAACTCCCAAGCGTGTCGTTGCGGAAGATGCTCATGCCCGCCTCCCTCCCCCCGCACCGGGGAGATCTTCAGCCGCAACCAGCCCCCGATCGAGGAGCAGGCGGCGCGTGTCCTCCATCCCTTTCGCGAGGCTCTCGGGCGCGCGGGCGCCGACATCGCTTGCAACGATCGCCAGCATCTGGATGACCGTCGAATGGAGTTCGTCGAAGCGGGCATGGAAGCCGAAGGGGTCGGCGCCATCGAGCTGCTCGAGCGCATCGCGGACATAGGTCGCGGTCGGCATGCCAGCGGAATCGGCATCGGCGACCAGCCGATCATAGAAGGCGTCGTCGAGACGTATGGTCAATCTTGCCACGGCAAGCTCCTGGGTTGGAGCTTCGGCAAGAGGACATGAAGCAGAGCTACTATAGCCGAGAGAGGGCTATTTTCCAATAGCTTAAGCTGGCTGTCGCGGCTGCCGGAAGATGCCAAGCCTTATCAGCGCCTTGGCGAGGCTGGTAGCCGGATGCTGCCGGTTCTGGCTGCCGCGGCCGCCAAGTGACGCCGACCGAGCCACCTTGGCAGGGCGGCTTCAAAGCGTTGTTTTACCGTGGAAACCCGAGCCGCAGCACCCGTGCGTAGGGTGCATTACAAACGCCAACGGCGTGCGTCCGCCCATCGCAGCGACGCGTCGCTGCGACATGCCTCGTGCCGGAAGGCGCGGGGCTCCCCGATAGGGGACCTCTTCATGAGTCGGCGGCACGTCGACCATGAAATTTGGACATTGAAGCATGGCGTATCCTTTCGATAGAAAGCGATCGGCGGGCAGACCCGAAAAAGGATGTTGGTCATGCCCAAGAAGAGTGAACGCGAACGCCTTGCGGACCTAGAACTGCGTCAGAGCAAGGTTGCGGAAGAAGTAGAAAGCGCCCGACGCGCTCTGCGCGGCAGATATGGCTCGATCATCACCGAGTTCGCCGTCGAGAGACTGACCGAACGTGAATTCCGGGACGTCGTCGACCTTGTCATTCGTGCCGGTGGGGCAGCGTCCCTTACCGCCCTGAAAGCCCTGTCGGCGATAGCCCCAAGTAAATGAAGCCATCCCGAAGGGATGTCCCTGCGACGAGCACGGCGGAGCCGCGCGCAGGCGGCCGGGGCTCTTGAGCACCGCATCGCCGCTCGACGGGAACGGGCCTTGGCCCTGTTCCCCGAGGGCGGCGAAAGGCAACACGACAAAAGAAAAAGGGCGGGACCGAGCCGGGAATACCCCGGACCGATCCCGCCCTTGCAGGTCAGCGCGCCCAATCCTCCAGACCACCGTATAGCGAGAGCAGCACCGGCTGGATGCCCACCGACCTGAGCACCCGCACAAGCTGCGACTGGACGCCCGTTCCTTCGGCGACGACGGCGTCCACGGGCTGCAACCGCGCGATCTGGCCGTTGCGGACGAACCCGGCGCGTTTGCCCCAGCGCGCCGTGTCGATACCGAGCCGCACCACCGGCGTCTTGGTCTTTGCTGCCCATGCTTCGGCAATGGCATCGCCGCCCTTGCCCTGCGCGGTCGTCAAAAGAAGCATCGTCGGCCGCGTGCGCTTCATCTCGTCAAGCGCCTTCCAGATCGGCCGATAGTCGGCCCAGCATTGCCCGCCCGAGAAGACCACCAGCGGCCCGTCCGGGTGATGCTCGGCGACCCGGCGCTGGCGGCGTGCGGCGAGATAGGCCATCCCGTCGATGACCGCCGCGGTGCGTTTCGACGATACCATCGTCGCCTTCGGCGCCGACCATGGCCGGCGCGTTTCGCCGTGATAGACGTCGGCCGCATGGTCGCGCATGCACGCCAGCGCGTCGGCTCCTTCATCCAGCAGGATGAGGCTGTCCTGCGCTTCCTCCAGACGGACGCTGAAGATTTCGCTCGGATCCGCCGATCGCAGCAGATCCTGCACATCACGCGTCGCCTTGTCGGCCTGCGACTGCCACTGGCCCGCGACCCGATGGAAGCTGTGCACGATCCCCCAAGCGATGCGTTCGGCTGCGCTTTCAAGGCGCGTGTCGCGGAGAACGTCGAACACTGTGGTGACGATCAATTCCACCGCGTGCTGCGCCTCGACCGGATCGGGCATCTCGGTCGATATCTGCATTTCGTCGCGCCCGATCTGCACACCGTCGAAGTTCGATGCGAAGGCGGCGGCGAAGCTGTCGCTGGGCGGCATCGCTTCCTCGGCGATGAAGGCTGCGATTTCTGAAAAGTTCGGGATGCTGCGCTTGAAATTCGTCATGATGACCTCCTCTGTTTGACATTCAAGAGGTCACTCCCCCTGCACGGGCTCCGAGCGCCGGGGTCAAGGACCCGCGGCACGCGGGCCGCGCAGCGGCGGTGGGGGAAACGATTTTCCTTGGCGGACGCCAACGCCCGTTCCGGAGACCTGAGCCTGACCCGCCAAGGAAAATGGTGGGGCCCCACCGTCCTTGAGGCCGGCGCGTCCCCGTGCCACCATCGCTCGTCTTGTATGAGAGAGAGATAGGTTTGCGGATCGGGGCTCGATGCCCCGATCCGCAAATGGGTGCGCCCATAGGCGACGCCTTGGGAAAGCCGGATGCGGGGTATTCCCCGAGAGCCCTTTGGCTACACCCGCAGACCGCAAACTCTTCCCCGCTCACTCGATCGAACTAGACCGATGGCGCACGGCCAGAATAACAAGAAAAAGGGCCGCCACGCAAAAGCGTGACGGCCCGAGGCATCCCCGAAAACGAAGACAGAAGCGTGGGCAGACCCGCGCTTCCCAGTCAGGCTGCGATATACATGGCGTCCCCGCGCGCGCCCTTCATGATGCTGTGAATCGACGCGCTGCGCCGATCATTCCGGATATCCGGCGCCTGATCCGCCTTGCGGAAAGCATGGATCGGAATCCCCCCCTTGCGAAGCGTCTGATAGAGGTTCGCCTGCAAGCCCGAGCCTTCGCAGACCACCGCCTCGACGGGGCGAAGCTCGGCGAGCTTGCGATTGCGGTCAAACGCCTTCCCGCGCCCGGTTCCGTAGAGACCGAAGGCCACGACGGGAACGCGGGTCTGAGCCCGCGCCGCCCACGCCGCCGCGATGGCGTCGGCACCCTTGCGCTGTCCCGTCGTCACCAGCATCATGTTCGGGACGCGGGAGTGAATCTCGTCGAGCCGGCGCCAAAGCATTTCCCAGTCGTGCCACTGCGCCGGTCCAGAAAAGACGACGACCGGACCTTGCGGCAGATAGCGCTCACGCGCCGCGAGCGCCCGTTCGCGCAGGAAGTCCTGCGCGGCGATCTGGCTCGCACTTGACGCGGCTGAGGCGCGCGACCCCCGCGCCGGCGACCACGGGCGGCCGCACTCAGCGCGATACATCTCGGCGGCATAATCGCGCATGCATTCGACCGCCTCGCGTTGCTCAAAGGTCGACTGGCATAGGAGTTGCTTTTCCTCGAGCCGGCTGGTGAAGACCTCGCCCACATCCATGTTTCGCGCCATGTCCCGGATTTCGTCGGCGAGCGCCTCCTCGCGGCGGGAGAGCTTGCCCGCGACGAAGTGGAAGCTGTTGACAAATCCCCACGCAATGTCAGCGGCGAGCGCTTCAAGCCGCGTATCGCTCATCAGGTCGAAGATCGCGGCGATCACACCGCCACATTCGGCTTGCGCGGCGAACGGCTCAGGCATTTCATATTCGCTTGGCCCGTCGCCCGGTTCGACGATCGACAGGGGTAAGGGGTCGCCGAACGACGCCTCGAACTCAGGCGTCGCGATCTGTTCGGCGATCAGGACGGAAAGATCGGCGAGGCTGTCAATTCTCTGCCGGAATGCATTGGTGGTCATGATGGACCTCCCTCGATTGGAAGAATGTAGAAATGGCCGGGACGCGCGGCTGCGCGCCCCAGCCCGGTTCAGTTCGCCGGTCAGCCGAACGGCACCTCGTCGTCGACATCGCCGCCGGCGCCCACCAATTCGCCGGCCGGTCCGGCGGTGCTGTCACCGAAGCCGCCGGTCTGCGGCCGCTCGTCATAGGAGCGCGTGTTTGCACCAAAACCGCCGCCGAAATCGCCGCGGACGGTCTCGCGGCGCCACGCGATGGTGTAGCCTCCGTCCTCGACCGGGAACATCGCCACCGGCAGCGGTTCAGGAAGGCTCGGATCGTCGATATTGCCGGCGAGGAAAATCTCGCCGGTCTTTTTCGATGCAGCTTCCCACAGCGCGCCGATCTGGACCCAGCGCCGCGCGACGTTCAGCGCCAGCACCTCGTAGACCGGAGCCTTCGGATTCATGCTTTCAACCTTGCGCAGACCGATGCGCGGAAGGTCGATCGTGCGGGTCGCGATCGAACCGGTCAGACGATCATTCACATTCCGGATTTCACCAATATTCATGACACTTACCTTTCGAGTGTCGCGCGCGAACCATTTCCCGGCGACACCCATTTCGATCCTCCTCTCCTCTCCAGAGCCACCAACGCTGCCCGGCGCGGCGGCGCATGCGTGCGCTCACATCGAAGCCTCTACCCCGAAGGTCGCTGGATGTTTCCTGGCAATGAAAGGCGTGCGCCGCAGCTCCACCACGCCGGGCGCGGCGGCGAGTGTCGGGCGCGATTGAAACGTCAGGATGGCGCGAATGATCTGGAGCCCGGCAGGGCGTATGCGCGCCGCCGGCTTCGACCCCATATCAGCGGTCAACATAAGATCGAGCGGGCGGTTGCAGCGCTTCGATCGATGACAGTGCGGAGCTCTGCCAACGCCCATTTCCGGCGCAGCGGCAACGGGCGGCACCGCGGGACGCGCACGCCAGCCAGCTCACCCACCGACAGGTCGGGTGCGAACATGATGAACTTGGCGAGAATTAGAGAATGCGGGAACGGGAAGCCTTCGTCAGGCGAGGAGCATCAACACTCGCTCGTGTGGACGCGGCGGGCAACTCGTGATTCGAAACGGCTGAAGCGGATTGTCGGTGCCGACGACGAATTGCAGACGGCCACTCGCTCGGCGCCGCTGTGCAGCAACCGCATAGGCATGCTCGAAACCAGCCAAACGGGCACGAAGGGGAGACAGTGTTGTCATGGCTATTCTCCGCGGGCGCATGGACTGCCGCGCCGGAACCCAATCGTCGTCAAAGCGAGACTGGCCAAGGAACAGGAAAGGGTCGAGGAGCCCTTGTGATCACAGAACGTCAATGGCGAGGACAGAGGTTGCCGCCCCTCGCTTCGCCTGTCCCCAGGCAAGGCAGCCTTTACGATCATAGGGAGGGTTCGAATAAGGCGTGAGCCAACCACATGCTGCGGCGAGAGCTGGTCGGATTTCCGGTGCAGTCTTTACGGTGTTCACCGAAGAACCGAGGTCAACGCCCTCGAAAAGCGCGGCGCGGCAATCGCGATGTCGAATTTCAGGATGACGCGAAAGTGGCCGACGGCTAAGCGCCGCGAAGGCTTAACAAGAGGGAGAATCGAGACATGAACAACAATGATCTCGCGGAGAAAATCGCCGCCGAACACGGTACGACGAAAGCCGATGCGCGCAAGATCATCGACGCGCTGTTCGACGCCATTGCCGACGCAGCCGCCAATGGCGATGACGTCGCGCTGAGCGGCTTCGGCAAGTTTAAAGTGAAAAACAGTCCGGCGCGCGAAGGCCGCAATCCGCGCACCGGCGAGGCGATCCCGATCGCTCCCTCGAGGAAGCTGACCTTCACGTTCGCCAAGGCGGTGAAAGACAAGCTAAACGGCTAATCCCGCCGCGAGCGCGTGGATATCCGGCCGCGCGCTTCTTCTGCGTCCGCGTTCACGCCGCAGCGAACGCTACGGCGAGGCTGCTCGCCGACGCTGTCAACGTGATTTGTCGACCCTTCGGGATCAAATACTGGATTTCTTCGAGAAAAACTGAGCGGATTTGCTCGAGAATCGCGTCGTCCGCTCCGATAATTATGGCATTCGCTATCGCCCACGCGTCGCGCTCGAAGCCGCGATGTTGGGTATCCCAGCTGTCGCAGTCACCGTCCTCATAGAAGCAGAAACAGCATGCTTCAATCAAGTGCGCGAGTGCCGATGGCTCGACCCCGGCTTCGGCGCGGACAAAAACATGCGCTTCGTCGAGACCGCTACCGCCATTGGCGCAGACCAGCATGTCGAGCGAAAAGCTGAGCAATGCGTGAGGTTCGTCAGATTTGGCCGAGCCAATGATCGGTACCTCGAGCATAATCTGATCGACATATCCGGATGCCACATCCGGAGGGATCGGTAACCGATCGGAATAGCTGAGGCGCCAACCGTCCTTCTCGACTGCAACGGAGAGGTTCGGAATCCGCGGTAGGCTATCATACCAATCATAGCCCGAGAACGCGTCATTCTCGCAAACCGGACGGTAACCGAGCGCCTCCTCTGTCAAGACTGCGGCCGCGCACTGCTCGATGTCGGGTTCATGATCGGTGAGGATGATCATGGGGACGGCCGCGATGCGTTCACTCAGTTCGCGATGTCGATGTTCAGCGGTGCGCGGAAGCCAGGCATGGAGCCACGGACTGGCCTCGGGCAGGCCTATACCGAGCCCGGCAGCCCGCTCCCAGTCCTGAAACGACAGGCGATGCCCACGCTCAAGGGCGATGGTTCGGTAAATTGCGGCTAAGGCTGCTGCGCGCAGCGCATCGAGGGCGGCGTTCTCAACCATCTCCTTGCGGGCGGGCAGCACCAATTGAAGCGAGGGCGCATCGACGATGTCGATGCGGACGGCCCATTTTTGCGGCGCCTCAATCTCCCTTACGCCCGGCATGCGGCATGGTACCGTGACGCCGTGGAAGTTAATGCGCGGCGTATCCGCCGGTTCATGGGGGCTCGCCCGAAAAATGCCGATCCTGCATCCTTGCCATTCTTCGACCCGGCAAGCCCGTTCGAGGAAATCCTCGCGAGGCAGAACCTCGCCTTGAAATCGGATCGGCAAGGGGAAATGTTTCGCGGCAGCACTGAGCCGGATTTCGAGGCTGGACCTCCAAGCATCGGGCACGGCGATGATGATCTGCGTGCCCCTCAGAATCGCGGACGACCCAACTGCGAGTGGCCCAGCGCCTTCCCAGCCATCTTCCGGAATTGTAACTGCCCACCCAGCATTCGCGGACCTCGAGAAGGAGCGGACAGTCACGCGCTTTCCGGCAAGACTGAAAACGCCCATTCCGGCAGGATCCTCGCGATGCGCAATCTCTGCGTTCCAACCCGACTGGCCGAGGGTGACGACGGACGCCGGATCGTCGATACCGATCCCGTCGTCGGCGATGAATAATGCGGGGCGACCTTCATACTCGCCTATGCGAACATCGATCCGTGTCGCGCTCGCCCGGCGGGCGTTCTGAAACAACTCGCCTAGCACATCACTGGCCGTCCCGTTGAACAGGCGGGATACCTTGGTGATCAGCGCCTGCCCAACCGCGGGCTGGATTTCGGTCGGAAGTTTCATAGACTATCTCCGGACAAGTTCGGGGGGAACCTCCATTCGGGCCCATCACCGCCCCATCTCTTCCTCCGCCTTTTTGGCTCTACCTCGAGCGTCGAAGTAGCTTTTCGGCCTCGGTTTCGACGAAGACATGACGCGCACGGCCGCGCTGGCGCGTCCGAATTCGCCCGTCGGAATAGGCGCCCGCCCAACGCTGCGCTTCGGCGCTGCGCGCCCCGACGGCACATTCGTCCGCCTGCTCGAAGATCGTGTACGCGAGTGCATATTGCTCGCGTTCGGGAAGCTGAAGCAGCGCCGTGGCAACCGGGAGCAAACCCTCGTAAAATTCGAGGGCGTGACGGCCGCCGCCATGATGCATCAGGATTGCTAGCCTGCCGCCACGTCCGATGCCCGTCGGCCTCGCAATCATCACATCATGCGAGGCATAGGTGACACCGACGCGCAAGCTGTCGCCATCCTCGGGGTAGAAGGATCGCTCGTCGCGCTTCGGCAGCGGATGCGCCAGGATTTCATAATCGTCGAAAGACTCGACCTTGCGGATATGATTGTGGCCGATGACGGTCATAAAGACGTCTCCTCCATGATGCCGGGTGGGCGATAAAAGCGCGTGGTGATCGAATCAGGAGTCCCGGCGGCAGTCGCTCGGGCGAAGTTCGAGATCGAAGGCCGTGAGAATATCGGCCTTGGGCTCGATGCGATCGAAGCTGGCGTTGAGGTTGTCGATATCGATCAAGGCGCAGGCATCGCCGGGTTCGCAATCAAGCCCGAAAACAACAGGGGCCGAATCCGCCGCAATTTCGGGAAGGATGGTTCGCATGATCAGCGCCTCGATCCGCCGCGCGGCCCTGCCGATACGCGGCGCCAGCGTGCTTCGCTCGGCATGCTGCATCGCGTAATAATGGTCGGCGCCAGCAGCCGCGCAATACGGACGCAAGGAACCCGACCCACAATCCGGGCCGGCGATGGTACCTGACAATCTGCGCCGTTCGGCCGTGACCGCTTCGGCAGGCACGAGCACGCGATAGCTATAATGCGGGTACGCGCCCGCGATGCGAGAACGGGACATGATCATTTCCATGCGAGTTCCCTTCAGGCGACTAGCCGCGTCGGCGCGGTGTCGGGCGCGGCAAGATGAAGCTCGCGGCGGATGCGCGCGGCCAAGCAGTCGGGCGCCATCAGCTCCGCGATGTCCGCCCAATGGTTGCGGTCGCCGCAATAGTCCTTGCGGCCGACGACATGGCGAAACAGGACTTCTCGGCCCCGACCCATGCAGCCGATGCCGAGCTGGACATAGACCTCGTCGCCGTGCAGCGTGATCTCGCCGCTGACCGCGACCCCGCCCTTGTTCGAACGCAGGTCATAGCTGCCCTCGGCCAGTCCGAGAGCGGCGGCGAGGCGCTTGAGCGCCTTGCGGCCATCAGCGTGAAACTGCTGTTTGGCCAAATCGTCATATGCGACCCCCTTGTGAGCCAACGCAACCAAGGCCGGTTTGCCGCGCAGGTCGGCGATCTGGTCCATGCACAAGCGCCGCAAACCGCTATCGCCTCCGCCGATAGTAGCGGCGAGGATGCCGAGATGCCGCGCGAGCAGGATGACGGCGGGATCGCTGTCATCGGCTTTGCCGGCATTTCGGCAATCGTCGATTGCGGCGGACAGGGCGTGAAGGCAGGCCGGTAGCGTTGCAAGGCTCGAGGGATCGAGCGCCTGCTGGAAGCGAAGTGCGATATCATAGGCCATGGGATTGGCTCCTCCAGTCCGGGCACCCGATGCGCCCGTCGACAATCACCCTCCCCCTTCACCAAGCGAAATACGGGTCAGACGTCACGGCCGTGGATCAGGCTGGAAGAGTCAGAGGCGGGTAGCCGAGAGCTTTGAGCGCGACCGTACTGGCCGTCATCTGATGTCAGCCTGTGCGGCTTCGAGCGCCAGCTGCATCAGCCAGCCGGTCGAGCCGCCTGAAATATCAGTTTCGGTAATCACGAAATAGCCACCGCCGAATTCGCCGGGCCGCAGCCTGTCGCAGCGAGCCGCCCATTCGAAGGCGAACGGCAGAGCGGATTTGCAAACCGTCTGGATCAAACACGCCAGCGCCTCGACATCGACCTGATAACCGCTGACCAAAGCCATCAGCGCCGTACCGGCGTCGGTTTCTCCGATGGAAAGGTCAGCGTTAAAGCTCGGAAAATCGGGGTCGGACCAAAGTTCCAGAAACGTGGCGAAGGGATTTTCTTCCTTGTCCTGCTTAGGGAAGGCCGTGCGGAACGCGTCACTGCGAACCGCGTAGCATATTTTGGCCGCATCGAGTTCTTCGTGGTCGATTCCAACGAAGTCGGAGCTGATGATATCGGCGGCTTCGAAGCATTCTGCGAGCAAGGCGGCCTCGGCCGCCGACACCCGTATCTGAAACGAAGCCTCCAGAAAATGATTGGCCACCGGATATCTCCTTTGGAAAATTCAGCGCGAGCCGAGCAGGACGAGAATCTGGGTAGCTGGCGCCCAGCCCTTCCTCGGCGGCGAGCGTTTCAAAAATTGTTCGGTCCACGGCGATGTTCCTCCTCACGTCGCATCGCTCCCCCCCGCTCCGCTTTTGCACGAAGTACGGCGAGCCCGGATATGCTATGAGGCGACATTACCGAGGCTGGGACTTCAGTCCTGCCCGCTTGTTCTAACGCGGGGGACGACGGGAGAATCATGATGCGAGAGCTCGACGAAGAGGAGCGCAGCCTGCTGCGCCAGCTTGACGGCAATGTCGCGACGTCGGACCTGATCCTCATGGTCAGGGATCTGGGCGCCGTGCTGCGTGAACGCAGCCTAGTAATCCAAGCCAATATCGCTGAGCTCGCCGCCGACCGGCTTGAATATCTGAGCACAGGTCAGAGGCGCTGAACGCGTTCGCTTTGCAAATGACCTGAATATTACCAGTCGAACGCCGGCAAGCTATCGACCCCGCTGGCGTCACAATCGAACAGGATATGATCGAAGCCGCCTGATCGGCCATATTGCATGGCCTTCGAAAGGTCGGCGGGCAACAAGGCCCCTGTTGCTTCGTCGTTTTCGCGCGTCGGGACGAACCATCCATAGAGGGTGCTCGCCACATTAATCGGCCGATCAGGTCCAGCATCAGCGCACCATTTGGTGAGCAAGGTAGCCGTCGCAGTCGACAGATGCGCTGTTGAGAGGACACAGTAGCGCCCGGCTTCAACATCCGGCAGCGGCCGGACCATGTGAATCGGTTCGATACGAACGCGGTCGGTAACGAGATACTCACTCGGATGATCGTCGAAATAGCGGTCGGCAACCGTCTCGTCGTCGAGCTGGGCCGGGTCGCGCCTGTCGTCGATCTCCGCCCACCATTCGCGGCAGTAGTCGGCGATTTCCGCTATCAGATGGCCGCGCGTCAATGCGACATAATGATTAACCCCGTGTCGATGATCGATCGTCCCGATATAGACTTCGATTGGCCAGGGAAGCCGTTCTTCCACAAGGCAGTCCTCGAATGCGGAGATGTCTTCGATCAGGGCTTCGCGTGCCGCATCGTCAAGATCGGTGGCAGTTTCGAAAGCAGCGCGAGCGCGCGCGAGCAGTTGCGCAAAGGCGCGCATATTTTCTTCCGACATGGGAATATCCTGTATAAAAATAGCCGAGTGCTCGCCGACGCTTCAGATTGACGCTCCCCGGTCAGCGGGCCGCTTTCCGATCGACTGCAGCGATGACACATTGAATATCGGATATCGCCATTTCGAGACGCCGCACCGCTTCCTCGCGCGTTTTGCAGCCCTCGCTTTCGGATAGCTCGATCATGAGAAACGCGAAAAGCGTATCACCCGTTTCACGGGCTTGCGGGACGCTTTCGACATGCGCGAAATCGCCGCCGCCATAACTTTGCGCGCAAAGCTGCTGAAACGGATTCAGCATGGCATTTCTTCTGGCGGTGGCGTCGCCGGATCGTCCGTAGATCGGGCAACCGCGGCTCGACAGAGGCCGGGGATACGCGGGTCATTGTAACTGCTGTCGAGCGACTTCGCGAGCGCACGGGTTCGTGCCCGCTCCGGTGTCGAGGCATCGATTGCATAGACTTCTGTCGCGAAGCGATCGTCGCCGCTGAAGAAATCGACGTCGACGAGATAGGTTGTGAGCGCGGGCAGCGCAGGCCGCGGCCCGCGGCAATGGTCATCGGCGATGTCGGTGACGGTTGTCCGCAGCGCGTCGATCTCGGTGTCGAAATCCTCCCAAGCGATATTGGCCGCGCATTCGTCGAGGAAATAGTTCGTCATCAGATCCTGCATCGCACCGAGCAAGATGTAGCGTGGGTCTGTCATGGATCGTCTCCTGAGCGGAGGACGCCGGCGGGACCGCGGTCCCGTCGGCGGTGAGGGTTCAGTGAACCGTTTCGAGGAGCTTTCCCGCCTTGCGCTCGACATCGAGCCGGTTGTCCTGGTGCGCCTTGGTACGGGCGAAGGCGGTGATGCCCTGGACGAAATCGTAGATGGTCTCGGGCGGCCGACCTTCCTCGTGAAGCACGGTCGCCACGATCTTCGCGGTTTCGGCCTTCGAGAAGCCGCGCTTGCGCAGGAAGGTCTCGCGGTCCTCGTCGTTGCGGGCAACGACGCGCTCGCGCGCCGCCTTGACACCGCTGATAAACCGCATCGGCGAGGATTCAGCGAAATGCTCGAGCGCGGGCGCTGCTTCATAAGCAAAGCGGTTCGCCGCGAACTTCGAGTGACGGATCTTGACCTCCTCGAAATTCTCGACGCCCCATAGGTTACGGTTCATGCACACGGCGCGGAGGTAAAAGGTCGCCATGCCAAGCGTCTTGGCGCCAACCTCAGAATTCCAGCAGTAAAAGCCGCGAAAATAAAGATCGGGCTCGCCGTTGGGGAGTTTTCCGGCCTCGATCGGGTGCGTGTCATCGACAAGGAACAGAAACACGTCACGATCCGAAGCGTAGAGCGTTGTCGTGTCCTTGGTGACATCGACATATGGGTTATAGTACATGCTCGACCAGTCCAGCACGCCCGGGACTTTCCACCGCGTCTGTCCAACGCCATCGCCGGCAATTTTCATGACTGCGGCGACGAGTTCATGATCCCAGATGCGGCCATAATCCGGCCCGGTCGCCGCTCGCAGCTCAGTGCGCCCCGTCTCAGCCTGGAGCAGCTTCAACTGCTCGCCGCGGTGCGCGAAAAGACCATGTTGGAGATTGATCCCGGCGAGCGCGGCCGGGAGTTCGCGGAGGTAGGACGCCGGAGCACCGACGAGGCTGCATAACTGGCCGAACGACCAGTTGGTCGGTGCGACGGGTCGATCGCTATCAGGCACAATCAGCGCGAGACGCTCGGGATTGTCGCTGTAGGCTTCGACGCGGATTGCCTTACTGTCGACAACGCGCGTCGTCGCCCGATCAGCGCGGGCGCGGACGTCGTGGTACAGGTCGCTCAGCGAAAGGTAGCGCTCGTCATCGGGGCGCGAGAACCACTCGGAGGATACGCGGTCGATATTGTGGCCGCGGGATATATCGACGCGATAGGCGCCGCCGACCACGCGGTCGGCAACGGTAGCGAGACGGGTCATGGGAAATCTCCGGAAGTGAAAGGGGTTGAGCCGCGACGCATTCGCGCCAAGCTCGCTCCGACCACCCCCCTCTCCCTTTTTTTTTGCCCCCCTTGAGCGGCCGTTCCTCCCATTTTGGATGAAAGACGCCGACGACGGCGGCAACCTTCACCCCCCGGCAGGCGGCTGCCGAATTCTCGATATCGGACAAGCTTTTTTACTCGCCTCCCGATGCGATGACGCCCTTTTGCGGTCGGTAATGTGCAGGAAGCTGTCGGCACCGACCGTTGCGATGGCGCCGGTGTGGTCACGAGCGTCGAAGGTGACGTCGGCCATTCAGTCACGCAGCGTCACGGCAAAAAGGCGGCCTTGGCAAGACATTCGAGCCACTCATCGTGCGGGCGGCTGTCAGCGACGATTCCTGCGCCAACGTCGACCCGGCCTTGGGTTCCGACTTGGTCAATCGTTCGGATTGCGACGTTGAAAGTCGCGTTTTCACCTCCCATAATCCCGATGGCCCCGGTATATAGCCCGCGGTCGAACTGTTCGAGCGCCGCGATGAGGTGCGTCGCCATGATCTTCGGCGCGCCGGTTATCGACCCACAGGGGAAAAGCGCCTGAAGAACGTCGAACGCATCGGACGTCTCTTTCAACCGCCCCGACACGGTCGACGTCATTTGCCAGACGCTTGGATAGGGTTCCAATGCAAATAAGTGGGGTACGCGAACGCTGCCCGGCACGCATATTTTCGAGATATCGTTGCGCATGAGGTCGACTATCATCAGATTCTCGGCCCGTTCCTTGGCGCTGGCGAAGAGCGCGCGCGCATTGTCGTAGTCTGCGGCGGATCCGGATCCGCGCCTGCGGGTTCCCTTCATCGGTCGGGTTTCGATCAGACGCCCCTCCATCCGGAAGAAGAGTTCCGGCGAAAAGGAGTGGATTTGCCGCGCCCCCATGTCGATATACGCGCCATAGGGTGCTCTGGACCGCTCTCGTACCGCGCAATAGAATGCGATGGGATCTCCGATCGCAACCGTTGCGGGGAAGGTAAGGTTTACCTGATAGGCATCGCCCCGCCGGATATGTTCCAGGGCCGCGCCGACCATTGCCTCATAATTGGTGCGCGCGATGGCAGGCTCGAACCTGGTGGGGCGAAGTGACAGGTCGGCAGGATCGGTGAAGACGTCCTGTTGACGCTCGAATTCGGCGAACCACAGAAGCGGGCACGCGGTCACCCCGGAGGGAAGCAACACTTGTCCCGTTGCGACCGCATCGAATAATGATCCCGCACGATACGAAAGGAATCCGGCCAAGATCGAACCGCTCGCAAGCGCTGCGCGCATATCGTCCAGAATGGCAGGAAAACGCGATGCATCGTGCGTGGTGAAAACGCGGACCGGGCGAGTGAAAAGCGTCGCACGCCCGCGCAGTTGGTCGTCCAGCAAGGCAAAGGGACTTTCGGTCGCAGAGGCATGTGAAAGAATATCCGCCAGCCTGCCCCGCATTGCCCCCGGAGTGCCGCTCTCGGCATTGTCCGCACCCTCCGGCTCACCGAACCACCCCCGAGGCCGCGCCGATATCGCTTCGCGAAAGGGCCGATCATTGCCGGGCGGCGGCGTCGCGTTCATCGGCGACGCGCAGCACCGTTCGCGTAGCGTGGCAGCTCAGCCCAGGACGCCAGCGGCCGTCTTGCGGCGAACATGGCTGCCAGCCCGAATCGCCCGGGCGAAGCTGCGGACAAGAGGCATTGCAAAGCGGTCATCGATCAGCGGCCGACCAGTTCCGGCCAGTAGAGGCGCATCGGATTATCGACCAGAAGGCGGCGGATCAGTGCCTCCGTCGGCGCGATGTACGGGATGACATCGACCAGGGCGCCATCGTCGGGGATCGCGGCCTGCATATTGGGATGCGGCCAGTCCGTGCCCCACAAGGCCCGGTCGGGATAGTCCGCCACGAGCGGCGCCACGCTGCGCACGAAATCATGCCAGGGCGCGCCCGCCGGGTCGAGACGATCCGGACAGCTTGCCTTGAACCAAATGTCGCCCCGGCTGTCGAGCAAGGACCGGAAGGCGCGCATGTCCGGACCGTCCGGACCTTGGGCAACATCGGGCCGACCCATATGATCGATGACCAGGGGCACGGGGATGGCGGCAAGAAAAGGCCGCAGATCGGCCAGTATGTCTGCCTCGAAATAGACAACGACGTGCCAATCGGCGGGAAGACGCGACGCGACGTCCAGAAGCCCGTCCTTCGGCGTATCATCGACGAGGCGTTTCAGGAAATTGAAGCGGATACCCCGCACGCCTTGTTCGTGCAGAGCGGCCAGCTCGGCGCCGGAAATATCGGGATCCACCACCGCCACGCCTCGGGCGCGGCCTTCCGACCGGGCGATCGCATCCAGGGTCGCGCGATTGTCGGTTCCGTGACAGCTGGCCTGCACGATCACGTTGCGCGCGAAGCCCAGATGGTCGCGCAGGGCGAAGAGGTCTTCCGGTCCGGCGTCTTGCGGCAGATATTTGGCCTTCGCGCTGAACGGGAAGTGCGCCATCGGCCCGAACACGTGACAATGGGCATCGACCGCACCTCGCGGCGGGACGAAGCGCGGCTTGGTCGGCGCGTCGTGCCAGCTTTTCACCCGATTATGTTCGCCCTTCATGCAAAGATTTCCCCGTCCATCAGCTTGCGCGCCGTACGAAGTAGCGCGGCGCGCACGACCTCGCCCCCAGGACCCAGATCAAGAACGCAGCTCATCTCCCCGGTCGGATGTTCGATCGAAAGCGTCTTGCGCATTCCCGCTGGAATATCGGCGACTTCGGCCGCCGGCGAGCCTTCTATAAGGCACGCGGTCGCCACGCTGACCGCTCCGAGGACGCCGATCGTCGCGTGCGCGCGATGCGGGATGAAACTTCGGACGGTGACGGCGCCGCCGTGGCGCGGCGGCGCGACAAGCATCATCTTGGGCACCGATTTCTCGCGTACGTCGCCGAGGTTCATTCGCGCGCCAACCACGAGGCGGATCGCCTCGATCCTGGCCTTGAGGTCCATGTTCGCGTCGAGGCTGTCGCGATCCTCATAGCCGGTGACGCCGACATCGGTGGCCTTCATCACGACGCAAGGCATACCATTGTCGATCAGCGTGACCCGGATGCCGTCGATCTCGTCGACTATGTTCCCGGTGGGCAAGAGCGCGCCGCAGCTCGAACCAGCCGTGTCGCGAAATTCGATCGGGATCGGCGCCGCCGTGCCGGGCACGCCATCGACAGCGGCATCGCCATCATAGCGAGGCATGGCCGACGGCGTCTGGACGGTCGCGACTGCGATCTGCCCGGTATTTTCCATGAAGATGGTGACGGGCGTTTCCTCGCCCGCCGCCGCAATAAGCCCGCGTTCGACGGCGAACGGCCCCACGCCTGCCAAGATGTTTCCGCAATTCTGCGCGTCGCTGACCAGCGCCTGATCGACGAAAACCTGAAGGAACAGATAATCGACATCGACACCCGCCCTGTCCGATTTGCGCACGATGGCGACCTTGCTCGTCAGTGGATCGGCACCCCCCATTCCGTCGATCTGGCGTGGATCGGGCGATCCCATCGCGCGCAGGAGAAATGCGTCGCGGGCCGCGACATCGGCGGGCAGATCATCCGCCAGGAAGTAGCCGCCCTTGGACGTGCCGCCGCGCATCCACATGCAGCGTACCGACGCACTCATATATATTTCAGCCCCTCTTTTTCGAGCCGCTCGCGCATCTGGTATATGTCGAGTCCAAGGACGCCGGATGCCAGCTTGGCGCGCTTGTCGGCCTCGTTGGCCTCGCGCATCCGCGCCTGCGTGAGCACATGGGCAGCCGTTTCGCGCGGCACGCAGCACACGCCGTCATCGTCGGCAACGATGACATCACCGGGATGCACGACGGTACCCGCACACACGACAGGTATATTGACGCTGCCCAGCGTATTCTTGACCGTGCCCTGCGCGGAGATGGCCTTCGACCAGACCGGAAACTGCATCTCGGCAAGGTCGCGTATGTCGCGAACGCCGGCATCGATAATCAGTCCCCGGCATCCCCGCGCCTGCGCCGACGTCGCCAGCAGATCGCCAAAATATCCGTCGTCGCAAGGCGATGTCGGCGCGAGCACCAGAACGTCCCCGGCCTTGAGTTGTTCGATCGCGACATGCACCATCCAATTGTCGCCGGGCGGCGCGCTGATCGTCACGGCAGTGCCCGCGATCCGTGCGCCACGATAGATCGGCCGCATATAGCTCGCTAGCAGGCCGGTACGCCTCTGGGCCTCGTGGACTGTCGCGACGCCGGCCGCCGCAAGCCCATCGACCACATCATGACCCGCCCGCTCGATCGTCTGGACTACAACGCCGCTCATTGTCTGGCCTCCTGCTCATGCCTCGTTGGTCCCGGACGCTTCGACATGCCAATTCGATGGCTGGCTGAGCTATAAGGATGTGCTAACGATGAAAGATGACGCCCTATGATCTGAATTTCCGTCACCTGGCTTCTGTCGCGGCTGTGGTCAAAGCCGGTTCGGTCAGCGAGGCCGCCCAGCTGGTTCATCTGACACAACCGGCGATCAGCCAGGCGATCGCCAAGCTGGAGCGGCAACTGGCGGCCACGCTCTTCGTGCGGCAGCCCGATGGCATGGTCCCCACCGACGCGGGGCGTATCATCGGCGACCGCGCCGCGCAGGCGCTGCGTCTGATGGGAACCAGCCGGGTAACCAGCGCACAGACGCGCGCCTTCCTGGCCTATGTCGAGATGGGAACTTTTTCGGCAGCCAGCGAGCTGACCGGATTATCGAAAGCCTCGCTCCATCGAGCGATCCTTGATCTGTCTGGGGCAACCGGCGTGCGCCTGCTCGATCGGCGCGGCCGTGCACTGATCCTGACGCGACGCGGAACCGAGATCGCCCGGTCGCTCGCGCTGGGGGTCGCGGAAATTCAATCCGCGCTTTTCGAACTGTCGGCGCTGCTGGGGCGCGAGCAAGGCCGGATCCTGATCGGTGCCATGCCGCTGTCGAGAGCACGCATCCTTCCCGAAGCCATATGCGCCTTTCATGGCCGTCATCCGGACATTGATCTGAAAATCGTCGAAGGCTCGCATTCGGAGCTCGTCGAACCGCTTCGCAACGGACGGATCGATCTGATGATCGGCGCATTGCGATCAGGGGAGGTGCCGGGCCTTTCGAGCACGAAGCTGTTCGACGATTGTCCGGTCATCGTCGCCCGCCACGGCCATCCTCTGGCAGCTACCACGCGATCGCCCACAGCTTTGGAAATCACGCAATTCCCCTGGATCGTGCCGTCGGAGGGCACACCGCTCCGGCGATTGTGGAAGCGCATGTTCGAGACGATCGGCCTCGCGCTGCCGCATGTCGCGATCGAATGCGGTTCGGCGATGACGATACGACAGCTCCTTATTCGCACCGATTATCTGACTTTGCTTTCGGCCGATCAGGTAGCGGCGGAAATCGACGCCAGTTGGCTGGCTATCATAGGCCCGGCACCCGGCGACCTTGCCCGGACCATCGGAGTGACTGTTCGCGAGGACTGGCGGCCGACAAAGGCTCAGGACATGTTTCTCGCATGCCTTAACGCAGCGGCGCCCGGCAAGCCGCCCGGCCCAGCTTAGTTCGCAAACACTAATAGCAACAATGCAATTCGGATTGGCTCCGTCGTCGGCGAGACGCAATAGCCGTTCGCATGACGCAAGATGTCGGCCTCATCGGATTCGGGGAAGCAGCGGGAAGCTTCGCGCGCGCTGGATGGCGCGCTGTCGCCGCGGCCGCCTACGACCGGAAGGTGGACGATCCCGCGACACGCGAGGCCAAGCTCGCCGATATAGGGGCGGCGGGTCTGCGGGTCGCGAAAAGCGCCGCGGACGCGGTCATGGGCGCCGATACCATCCTTTCGCTTGTCACAGCGGACCAGACCGTGGCCGCCGCGGCGGCAAGCGCCCCGCACTTGGGATCCGCCGCGCTCTATTGCGACGGCAACAGCGTCGCGCCCGACACCAAGCGCGCCGCGGCGCGCATCGTTGAAGAATCGGGCGGCCATTATGTCGATATGGCGATCATGGCGCCAGTCGAGCCGGCGCGCCTTGCGGTTCCCATCCTGCTGAGCGGGCGGGCCGCTCGTCGCGCGGCCAGGCAGCTCGGCACTCTCGGCTTCTCCAACGTCCAGGTCGTCGGCGAGGTCGTCGGGCGCGCCTCGTCGATCAAGATGATCCGGTCGGTTATCGTCAAGGGCATGGAGGCGCTCACCGCCGAATGCGTATGCGCGGCCGAGGAGGCAGGAGTCCTCGACGAAGTCCTCGCATCGCTCGACGCCAGCGAGCAGTCCCTCCCCTGGGCCGGGCGCGCGGCGTATAATCTCGACCGGATGCTCGTGCATGGTGTGCGCCGCGCGGCCGAGATGGATGAAGTCGTCCGGACGCTCGACGCCCTCGGGACGGGGAGCGTCATGACCCGCGGCACCGCGGTTCGTCAGCGCGAAATCGGCGCGCTGGGCGTCAACTCGCCCCCTGACGGACTTTCCGCTCGAATAGCCGCAACCCGACCATCGAAAAGTGAAGCTGCATGACGCTCGTGATCGACTGCCATGGCCATTATACCGTTCTGCCCGAGGCGCACGATGCCTGGCGCGAGCAGCAGAAGGCAGCGTTCAGGGCGGGTGCGGCCCCGCCCCCCTACCCCGACATTCCCGACAACGCGGTCAGGGAGACGATCGAGTCGAACCAGCTCAAACTCGTCCGCGAACGCGGCGCTGACCTTACGATCTTCAGTCCGCGTGCTTCGGCTATGGCTCACCATGTTGGCGATCAGCAAGTCAGCGCAGCCTGGGCGACGCATTGCAACAATCTCGTCCATCGGGTGACGCAGCTTTATCCTGAGACTTTCGTGGGCGCATGTATGCTGCCGCAGAGTCCCAAGGCGGACCTAAGCGCGAGCGTCGCGGAACTGCACCGGTGCGTCGAGGATCTGGGCTTCGTCGGCTGCAATCTCAATCCCGATCCGGGCGGCGGCCATTTCGCACATCCACCGCTGACCGACGAATATTGGTTCCCGATCTACGAAGCGATGTGTGCGCTGGACGTGCCGGCGATGATCCATGTCTCGGGCAGCTGCAACCCGGCGATGCACGCCACGGGCGGCTTCTACCTCGCCGCC
Organism: Sphingopyxis sp. 22461; assembly: GCF_052044915.1. NCBI lineage: Bacteria > Pseudomonadati > Pseudomonadota > Alphaproteobacteria > Sphingomonadales > Sphingopyxidaceae > Sphingopyxis > Sphingopyxis sp. 22461. The sequence goes on along the minus strand of NZ_JBQENY010000010.1, from coordinate 69,002 downwards.
GATACGGTTGCATTCATGCAGTTGCTGCAGGGCGACCTCTTCAGCCGCTTCCCGGCCTTGCGCTTCATCATTCCGCATGGCGGCGGCGCCGTCCCCTTTCACTGGGGACGCTATCGCGGCCTCGCCGACATGCTCAAACGCCCGCAGCTCGATACCCATTTGATGAACAATGTGTTCTTCGACACCTGTGTCTATCATCAGCCCGGCATTGACCTTCTGGCCAAGGTGATCGAGACCAGGAACATTCTGTTCGGGTCCGAAATGGTCGGCGCGGTGCGCGGCATCGACCCGACGACCGGACATTATTTCGATGACACCAAGCGCTATGTCGATGCCCTGGATATCAGCGAGGCGCAGCGGCACGCGATCTTCGAGGGCAACGCCCGCAGGGTGTTCCCCCGCCTCGACGCCAAGCTGAAGGAAAGAGGACTATGACCGACTCTGGCGACCCTCGGCCGAACATTCACGAATATCTTGCCGAACTGGAAGATATTCCCGGCACGCGGATATTCACCGCCGCACGCGCGCAAAAGGGCTATCACATCAACCAGTTCGCCATGAGTCTGATGAAGGCAGAGAATCGCGACCTTTTCCGCGCCGACGAGCGGGCCTATCTCGCTGGGTGGCGTCTGAGCGAGGAGGCCAAGGACGCGCTGCTGCGGCGCGACTATAATGCTTTGCTTGACCTCGGCGGCAACGTCTATTTCCTCGCGAAGCTGTTCTCGACCGACGGCATACCGTTCGCCGAGGCGGTCTCGACGATGACCGACATGAGCTTCCCCCAATATCGAGAGATGATGTTGCAAGGCGGACGCTCCCCCGAGGGAAACCGGTCCATCAAAGGAGGATATTGAGATGGCGCGCATTACGGCAGGCGTCGGATCCAGCCATGTGCCGCTCCTGGGCGTTGCGGTGGATCAGGCCAAGACGGGGGACGATTATTTCGGCCCCATCTTCCGCGGTTATGAATGGACCCGCGCGTGGGAACGGGAACAGCAGCCCGACGTCGTCATTCTCGTCTTCAATGATCATGCGACGGCCTTCGATATGAAGATCGTTCCCACCTTCGCGATCGGTTGCGGCGAATCCTACATCCCCGCCGACGAAGGATGGGGTCCGCGTCCCGTTCCCGACGTGGAAGGCCATCCCGCGCTCGCCTGGCATATCGCGCAGAGCCTGATCCTCGACGAATTCGACATGACGATCATCAACGAGATGGACGTCGATCATGGCCTGACCGTGCCTTTGTCGATGATGTTCGGCACGCCGGGGACATGGCCGGTCAAGGTGATCCCTTTCGCGGTGAACGTCGTCACCTATCCCGTGCCCACCGGCAATCGCTGCTGGGCGATTGGGGAGGCGATCGCGCGTGCCGTCGAAAGCTTCCCCGAGGACCTCAATGTTCAGATATGGGGCACCGGTGGGATGAGCCATCAATTGCAGGGTCCACGTGCCGGCTTGCTCAATCGCGAATGGGACAATCGTTTCATGGACGGGCTGATCGGAGAGAGCGATGCCAACCGCTGGATTCCGCATATCGAATATCTTCGCGAAACCGGATCGGAGGGCATCGAGATGGTAATGTGGCTCATCATGCGCGGCGCGCTCGGCAAGGAAACGCGCTGCCTGCATCGCCATTACCATATTCCCTGCAGCAACACCGCGATCGGGCACATGGTCCTGGAGCCGGTGCCGAGCGCGACAGACACTGCCGCGGCCGCCTGACACACATCGGAAATTGAGATTTGACCATGCGTATTGCGCTTATCGGTGCCGGGGCCTTCGCTGAAAAGCATCTCGATGCCTTCAAGGCGATCGACGGCGCCGAAATCGCCTCGATCGTTAGCGTGTCGAAGGCCGAGGCCGACGCGCTGGCCGTCAAATATGGTATCACAGATACGAGCGACAGCTATGACGCAACGCTCGGACGCGCCGACATCGATGCAGTGATCCTGGCTACCCCGACGCCGCTACACGCCGCGCAGGCGATCAGGGCGATGGATGCGGGCAAGCATGTCGAAGTCGAAATACCGCTTGCCGACAGCTGGGCCGCCGCGCAGGCGGTCGCGCGCAAGCAGAAGGAAACGGGGCTCGTCTGTATGGTCGGCCACACTCGCCGGTTCAATCCGTCGCACCAGTGGATCAGGAAGCGGATCGACGCCGGGGAGTTCACAATCCAGGCGATGGACGTGCAGACGTTTTTCTTTCGTCGCAAGAATATCAACGCCAAGGGCGAGCCGCGAAGCTGGACCGATCATCTGTTGTGGCATCATGCCGCGCATACGGTCGACATCTTCCAATATATGACGGGCGAACCGCTCGTCGCAATGAACATATTGGAAGGGCCTCATCACCCGGACCTCGACATCGCCATGGATATGTCGATCCAGATGAAGACCGCGAGGGGCCAGATCCTGACCCTCGCGCTCAGCTTCAACAATGACGGACCGCTGGGAACTTTCTTCCGCTACATTGGCGACACCGGAACCTATCTGGCGCGTTATGACGATCTCGTGACCGGCAAGGAGGAACCGATCGACGTCAGTCAGATCGATGTTTCGATGAACGGGATCGAATTACAGAATCGCGAGTTCATCGCAGCGATCCGTGAGGGCCGTGAGCCGAACGCCAGCGTGAGCCAGGTGATCGACTGCTACAGGATTCTTGGCGAACTCGAATGCCTCCTCTGATCCAAATGATACGATGACCGCGATCGAGGCTCTGTTACGCGAAGCCGACGCACTTGAGCGGACCAGCAGAGCCATGCAGTCCTGGGCCGCTCATACCCGGTTCGACGAGGATCGCAGGACATTGGTCGCCCTGCGCCGTGAGTTGAGCGACCATGTCGGTCAGATGATCCGTATCACCGCAGACCTGACCGATATGCCGGGCTTCGACAACGGCCCCATGATCCGCGACCGCCTCTCCGCCTTGCGCTCGCGCCTCGCGCTACATCAGGCAGAATGGCCGACCGTAGCGGTGCAGGCGGACACCGCCGCCGCCTACAATGTGTCGGCGAACGATGTGCAGCAGCGCCTCGAAGAGTTCATGGCCTGGCTACGGTTGCTCGCCGCGGACCATGAAAGCGGCCGTCTCCAGAGGAAGTAGGTATTAAGCCTCGCGTTTGTTCAAGCAATAGACGGTTCCCAGCCGCAGGGGAGATACCGCCTTTTGTTACGACTTGCGCGCCGACCCGCCACGTCCCGCGCTCACGCAGCCCGTGCGCTTGGACGAGGATCGAGTGCGCCCTTCGCGTCGAAGACGCCTGCCAGACGCGACAATCCGCTTCTCCCCAGGGAGCGATTTGGGGCGACCCATGATCTGCGAGGTAATCGATCAGCAAAGAAGCTAATTTCACATTTATGATTTGTCCGCAAATGAGAAACTGTGGCAGGAGGGTGGTATCAACGAGAGGGATAGAGAGATGATCGCAACCACACATGTCGGCAGCCTTCCCAGGGGCGATCTCCTGACGCCGTTGCTCCTGGCTCGCGACAAGGGCCAGCCCTATGACTCCGATGTCTTCGACGCCGTGGTGCAAGACGCCGTCGATGCGGCCATCGCCGATCAGGCTGCGGCCGGCATATCGATCGTCAGCGACGGAGAGCTCGGCAAGATCGGCTATTCAACCTACATGATCGAGCGCCTGGAGGGTTTTGGCGGCCATGTCGAACGTCGGCCCGCCGCGGACCTCGCCTCCCATCCCGATTTATCAAGGAAACTGTCGGCGATCATGGGCACCCAGGAGTTCACGCGGGCGTCCTGTATCGGCCCCGTTCGCCTTGTCGGTCTTCAGCCGCTGTACGACGATATTCGGCGACTGAGGACCGCGCTGGATCGAAAGGGCGAGGGCTTGCGCGCATTCATGAATTCGGCCTCGCCCGGCCTGATCACGGCGTTTCAGGTCAATCGCCATTATCCGACGCACGAGGCCTATCTGGCCGACATTGTCGATGCAATGCGCCCGGAATATGAGGCCATCGTCGAGGCGGGGTTCGATCTGCAACTCGATTGCCCAGACCTCGCCATGTCGCGGCACACCGGCTATCAGGATCAGAGCGAGAAGGAGTTTCTGCGAACCGCCGCGGCCAATGTGGAAGCGCTCAATGCGGCCACCGCGAATATCCCGCCCGATAGGTTGCGCATGCACGTCTGCTGGGGCAATTATGAAGGCCCGCATGATCACGATATCGCGCTCGAGAAGATCGTCGATATCGTTATTTCGGCCCGTCCCGGCACGATTCTGTTTGAGGCGGCGAACCCGAGGCACGAGCATGAATGGAAGGTCTGGCGGGACGCCGCCCTGCCTGATCACAAGATCCTGGCTCCCGGCCTGATCGACAGCTGCTCCAATTATGTCGAACATCCCGAGCTGATCGCGCAGCGGATCGAGCGTTTCGCCGGTTTCGTCGGCAAGGATCGTGTGGTGGCGAGCACCGATTGCGGCTTCGGCACCTTCGCGGGCTATGGCAAAGTCGATCCGGCGGTCGCGTGGAAGAAGCTGGCTGCCTTGCGTCAGGGCGCCGATATCGCGGATAGCCGCCTGTGAGAGACGAGGACCGACGCGCGATTGCGCAGGATTGCGCCCGACTGGTTGCGCAATACGCCAATCTCAACGATGCAGGCGACTGGTGCGGACTTTCTGATCTCTATACGGCCGACGGAAGGATGGCTCGCCCGTCGGCGCCGGACATATGGATCGAGGGGCGCGATGCGATCCTGGCAGCGTTTCAGGAGCGACCCGGCCGAAAGGGGCGGCATTTATGTACCAATGTTGTCATCGATGTGATCGATGAGACCGACGCGCGGGGAGAATGCGCCGTCGCGCTTTTCACCGAGGGTGCCGCTCCAAAACTGGGCTCCTTCCATGATCGCTTCGTTCGAACCGCGGGAGGTTGGAAATTTGGCGAGCGCCGCGGTAGTCTGGCGTATTGAACTTCGAAATGGGACGGACTGAATGACATCGACTGGGCTGCAGGCCGGCGTAAAATCTGCCTTGAGGACGCTCGACGTCATTGAATTCGTCGTCGCAAGTCCGTCGGGCGTAGTTGCGCAGGACATAGCGGCAGCGCTGGCGATTCCGGTCAGTAGTCTGTCTTACCTTCTGGCAACTCTGGTTGAGCGCGGATATTTGCGGCGGGACGGTCGGCAATATGTCGCTGGACAGGGGCTTGAGCGATTGCGGGGCGCGAACGGCGAATATTCGTTGCTTGATCGGGCGCGCCCCCTGGTCAAGGCTCTGCAACTGCGCCTCAATGAAACGGCCACTCTTTTCCGGCTCGTCGATTGGGAAGTCGAAGCCGTTTTTTCCGAAACGACGCCGCAGCCCCTCCGCTATGCCATCGAAGTCGGCACGCGCGCGCCCCTTTACTGCGTTGCCGCGGGCAAGGCCTTGTTGGCTCGAATGAGCGACGCGCAGCTGCAACAATATTTCGCGAAGGTGAAACCGGAACGCTTCACCGAAGCGACCATCTGCGATCGCAAGGCGTTGCGCGACGAGATCGCGGGAGTGCGAGACCAAGGCATTGCCGCGGCCCGCAACGAGTATACGTCTGGTATCACGGCCTTCAGTATCGCGCTGAGCGACGACACGGCGATCAGCGTAGCGGCGCCGTCGCTTCGCATGGATACGGAAACCGAAATGCGAATCATGGAACTTCTGAGAGGCACGGCGCGCGCGCTGCAGACGGATAACCGAGCCTGAAGCTTTCGCGAACCGCGTCGCGTCAGTCCTTTTCCCGCTTTCGATTTCCGACCTGAGACACGCGCTTGGCACAAGGCGGGCCGGCCGGAGCGAATGCCCCGACCGGTCCGTCTTTTCAGTTCCAGCTCAGGCCTTGTGCGTGCGCCAGCCATCGGCGTAGGAGTCGCGCGCGACTTCGGAGTAAGGCACCGGCGCGACCCGCGCCTTGATTTCGGTCTGAACATGGGGTTCGACCGTCGGCTTGCTGGTGCCGCCGTCGGGTTCGCCCCATAGGAGCGTGACCTCGGTGCCCGGCGCGGCATATTCGGCATCGACCATCGCCAGCGCGAGGAAACGACCGGCGTTGATCGAATATCCGATCCAGGTCGACAGACCGACGGTCTTGCCATCCTTCTGGACCGCATCATAAGGATGCATAGAATAGACGGCGCTCGGAAACTCCAGAAACTTCGCCTTGTCGCCGGTCTGGAGCATCGAACTCATGACGCGGACAATATCTTCATTATCCAGCGCCAGCGTCACTTTCTGCCGGTGCGGCTGGTCCTTGATCCTCTCCAGTGCTTCGCGGCCGACAAAGTCATGGTCGAACTTCACCATGATGCCATAGCCCAGTTCCCACGGGTTGAGATAATAATCCTCGATATTGTCCGACACGAAGCTGCCACCCAGCGAGCATTTGCCTTCGTAACTATTGGCGCCGATCCATTCGCGAAAGCCTTTCGAACCCTCGCCAGTGTAGGTTGCGGGCAGTGGCGAGGGAATCCAGCCGGATTCGAGCGTGTTCGACGAATAGGTGCGACCGCCGCACAGGGTGAGGCCATGGCCCTTGCCCGCTTCGATCAGCGCGTCGCGCACGGTGTCATAATCCTTCCACGGACCAAAGAGCTCGTAGCCGGGCTGGCCCGCCATGCCGTGGCGCAGCGCGCGCACCTCAACTCCCGCGATCGTGATCGGAGCCATGTGGAAGAATTTGAGGTCCGGCGGCGTTTGGCCCATCGCCTTTTCAAGCACCGGCATGGCGTTCGGCCCCTGGAGCTGGAAGCGATAGTTGCGGCGATAGCCCTGCTGGTCGATCGGCCGTGCGGCGGTGCGCTCATCGCGCTCCACCTTCACGTCCCACTTGCCGGTCGAGGCCCAATATTCGACCCATTCGATCGATGGCGCGCGACCGACCAGCTCGAATTTTTCTTCTTCGAGATAGAAAAGGATGACGTCGCCGATAACATAGCCTTCGGGCGTGACCGGCGCGAACTGCTTGGCGCGGTTCGGCACGAAGCCCTTGAAGCTGTTGGGAGCGAGATAGGCCAGCATGTCGAAAGCGCCGGGTCCGGTGACCAGCAAGTCGACCATGTGGAAGCTCTGGTTGAAGAAGACCGCTGTTTCGGCCCAGGAGCGCTGTTCGTCACGCCAGTTTGAATATTCGGCCGGGACGCCGGGATAGACGTTGGGACCAACCTGCTGGTTGCGCAGAAACTCTACGATATCGACTTTCTCGTCGACCAGCTGCTGGAGGGACTTGTCACTCATATTCGGGTGCCTTTCAGTTAGGGTTTACAAGGGAACGTCGTTCGAGGGCATGTCCAGCCATGTGCGGACGGCCTCGTTGAAATCGTCAGGCTGCTCGGCCGGAGCCATATGGCCTGCCGCTTCGACGATGGAGAGGAGCGCACGGGGCATTGCCGCGACGAATGCCTCATGTTGCGCGACCGGCGACCATTCGTCGTCGCGCCCCACGATGGCGGTGACCGGACAAGTGATCGCAGGCAGGAGGTCGTCGAGCACGGGACGGCACAGAAGCGCTTCGATCTGCGCCTCGTAGATCTCGATGCCGGCATCGACTGCCATTGCGCGCAACGTCGAAACGAGTCCGGCGTCGTCGCGGCGCGCCGGTCCGATCATGGGCGGCAGCCATATGTCCACCAGTGCCGCGATTCCCTGCTCGCGCCCCAGATCGCGCAATGCATAACGCTTTTCCGCTTCGCCCGGCCTTGCCGGGTGGACTCCGGTATCGGCCAGCGCCAGGCGCGTCACGCGATCGGGCGCGCGGCGGTAGATTTCGAGAGCGACCCGCGCGCCCATCGAATGCCCTAGCAATGCGGCGCGTGCGGGCATGCGGGCAAGCGCCCAATCCGCCATTTTCCCGATCCGATCGGCACCGCCGTAAAACCCATCGACCACGACGGCCCCGAAGGCGCCGATCTGCCTGCCGAACATGCGGGAGTCGCACATCAAACCGGGAAGAATCACCAATTGCTCAGACATCCCATCTCCGATAAAATTCGTATACTCGAAATTTTCATCTATACGAATTTATCACGCGACGCTAGATGCAATTCAAATGGTGGAGGAGAATTAGGGTGAGCAGGCCTGTCATTCATCCCAATTGGGATCGTCCCGCGATCAATATGGTCGATGGTTTTTCGCTGGAAATAACCGCGAAAGATGTCGATGCGCTCCGGGCAGCGGCGCCCGGGATTCCCCGCGACACACCGGTCGCGATCACCTTCCTCCCCGGTGAGGACTTTTCGGCGCGGCTCGATGCGGCCGAGGCTGTAAGGGCGCTGGGTTTTGAGCCGATGCCTCATTTTTCCGCACGCCGCATCGGCACAGCGGACGAGTTCGAGCATTATCTGTCCGCCGTCGCGGCAAAGGCCGGGGTCAGGCGCTGCTTCGTCATTGCGGGCGATCCTTCGGAGCCCGAGGGACCTTTCTTCGACAGCAGCGCCCTCATCGGCAGTGGAGCGTTCGAACGTGAGGGGATCACCGCCATCGGCATTGGCGGCCATCCCGAAGGCCATCCCAACATGTCGCGCGACCAATGCTGGTCGGTTCTCGAACGCAAGTGCGCCGAAATCTCTGAGCGCGGCATGGCGCCTCTCATCGTCACGCAATTCGTGTTCGATGCCGACCTCGTCCTCGACTGGCTCCGCGAGCTCCGGATCCGGGGAATCGACGCGCCGGTCCGCATCGGCGTACCCGGTCCCGCCGGCGTCAAGACCCTGTTGCGGTTCGCTGCCCGATGCGGGGTCGGTGCCTCCACCTCGGTCCTTACGAAATATGGTATTTCGATAACCCGTCTCATCGGCGCGGCCGGCCCCGACAAGCTGGTCGAAGGCTTTGAACAGGGCCTGCGACCGGAGCATGGTCGCGTGCGCCTGCACTTCTATCCATTCGGCGGCCTCGAACGGACGGTCGGCTGGATCAGCGACTATGCCCGCTCGCATTGACACCGATGCGCACGAGCGCGCCACTCTGGCTTTCGGGCGAGTACTAAACCGCCGACGCCCTCCGCGACACGATCTGGCGCCTGCGCGCGGCACACGAGACCCCCTTCCCCCCTTGCTGACGAGCCTGCATCGAGGAGCCCCAATGTGACCGACATCTTCACCCTGCGTCTGCAATGCACCGACAAGCCCGGCCTGGTTGCGCAGGTGGCAGGCTATCTTGCGCAGCGCGGCTGCAACATCGTAGATGCGCAGCAATTCAACGACAGCATGAATGATCAGTTCTTCATGCGCGTCGCGTTCAGGCCGGGCGACGGCGAGACGGCGGAGAGCCTCAGGGCTGGCTTTGTGTCCATCGCCGACGAAGCCCGCATGGAATGGGCCTTGCGGGATTGGACGGCGGCAAAGAAGGTCGTGCTGATGGTTTCAAAATTCGACCATTGCCTGGGCGACCTGCTTTATCGCAACCGTATCGGTGAGCTGCAGATGGACGTCGTCGCCATCATTTCGAACCATCCGAGGGAAACGCTGCGCACCTCGATGATCGGCGACATTCCCTATTATCATTTTCCGATCTCGAAAGACACCAAACCGCAACAGGAATCGCAGATCAAGCAGGTGGTGTTGGAAACGGGCGCCGAACTGATCGTGCTGGCCCGCTACATGCAGATCCTGTCCGACGATCTGTCGGTCTTTTTGTCGGGCCGCTGTATCAATATCCATCACAGCTTCCTGCCGGGCTTCAAGGGCGCCAAGCCCTATCATCAGGCCTATGATCGCGGCGTCAAGATGATCGGCGCGACTGCGCATTATGTGACCATGGATCTCGACGAGGGTCCGATCATCCACCAGGATGTCGAACCGATCGGCCATGCCGATCTGCCCGAAGAACTGGTTCGCAGGGGGCGGGATATCGAACGCCGCGTCCTGGCCGAGGCGGTCCGTCTCCACCTCGACGATCGCGTCTTCCTGAGCCAGACCCGCACCGTCGTTTTTCGGGGTTGAGCCGGTGAGCGTGCGTATCGACGGCCGAGCCATTGCGCGTGCGCTGTCCGACAAAACATCCGAGACGGTTCACCACCTCAACGCACGCGGGATCGAGCCGACTCTTGCGGTCGTCCTCGTTGGCGACGACCCGGCGAGCGACGTGTATGTCCGCCGCAAGATCAGCGAGTGCCGCAAGGTCGGAATTCATTCGATTGAACGGCGGTTGCCGGGCGATTGCACGGAGGAAGCGCTTCTGGACCTGCTTGAGACGATGAACGAGGACAGCCGGATCCACGGCATCCTCGTCCAATTGCCGCTGCCGGCGGCGATCGATGCGGCGAAGGTGCTCGACCGGATTTCCCCCGACAAGGATGTCGATGGGTTCCACCCCGTCAACGTCGGCCGCCTGTCCACCGGTTCGCTTGGTCTTGTCCCGTGCACGCCGCTCGGAATCATGATGTTGCTCGACAGCGTGGTCGACGATTATCGCGGCCTCAATGTGGTCATCATCGGCAAATCCAATATCGTGGGCAAGCCGGTCGCGATGCTGCTTCTGGAACGCGAAGCAACGGTGACCGTCACCCATATCGAGACGCGAAACCTGCCCGACATTGCGCGCGCGGCCGACATCGTCATCGCGGCCGCGGGCGCGCCCCATCTCGTCCGCGGTTACTGGATCAAACCGGAGGCGATCGTCATCGATGTTGGCATTACGCGCGTGATTGACCATGACGGGACGTCGCGGATTGTGGGCGATTGCGCCACCCACGAGCTGGATCATGCCAAGGCGGTGACCCCCGTGCCGGGAGGCGTCGGACCGATGACGATCGCGTGCCTCTTGAGCAACACGGCCATGGCCGCCGAGAGGCATGCATGAATGACGCGGCGATGCGCACCACGGTCCGGGTGCGCGATCTGCCCTTGCTGGCGGACATCGGAATCAATCCGGACGAAATCGGGCGCCGCCAGCCGCTGGTCATCACCGTGGAACTGGTACTGGACAGCGCGAGGGTGACCGCGATCGCCGAGACGGTCGACTACAGGCGCATTGCGAAGGCTGCCGAAACCCTGGCGGAAGAACATGTGCCGCTGATCGAGACCTTCGCGCAGCGGCTGGGACGAGAGTTCATCGGCTGGCATGCCGTCGTCGAAGCCCGGCTGGTCATCGACAAACCCTTTGCCCTGACGCGCGGGCTTGCCGGCGTGGAGGTCGTGATAGGCCGCTGACCGACCCCGCGCTGCGCCGGTATCAGTGCTCTTCGTTTGCCGATTGGGGAACCGGACCGGTTACGTTGGCCCTTCACCTCTGCGGGCGCGATCACCACCTTGCACGCGCCGCTACGCTTTTGGATTTCCTACATAGTAGGTCTTGTGGGAAGCCGGCTCGAACTCGTTGCAATTTCCGCCGGCCTCCCAGGTAACGGACCAAATTGTCCGCAGACCTTGCGGCGTGGCGGAGCGTCGATCGACGATTTCTTCCCCGATGGAGCTTTCCGGTCAGATATAGAGCTGCTCGTTGATCGGAATATTGTTCTCCCGGCAATAGGTCTCATAGTGGTTGATGAACCACCAGACATCCGCCGTTTCGACAAATGCGCCATTTTCGTCGTAGAATTCGATCGGCCCCTGCATCCAGCCCCATAATTTGGTGCCTTGGGGATGCTCGCTGACGAGGGTGTGACGTTCGCCCGGGACCTCGAGGAAGAAGTCGCCAGGGTTCGCCACCCATTGATGCTCCAGATAGCGCAGGCTGCCTTCGAGGCACATCATCACGAGGCGGCCGCGATGTTTATGCGTGCCCAGCACCCCAGGCCCCTTCAGCCAGAGTATGTTGCAGTAGATATTCTGCCGGACGTCGAATGCGAGATGACGGATAGCCGCATTTTCGCCAAAGGGGACCCACGGGCTGTCCTTTTCGGACGTGCTGATGAAGCTGCCGTCGACGCCGCGGGCTTCTATGACATGCGCCAGATTTTCGGGCACATCGACAATCTTGAAAGCGGTGGATGGCGGCGCGGCCATAATTTCTGGCATGATGATGTTCCTGTATCGATGAGTTGGATGCGGATCAGAATTTCACGCCGAGCCGGGCGTACCATTCCGCGGGACGATTATAGGTGCCATACAACATCCCGCCGGCAATCTGGGCCTGACCTGTCGTCAGGAACCGTTCGTTGAAGATGTTCGTGCCACCAACGGTTACGCTGTAGCGGTCATCGGGCAGGCGCAGCGTGATATTGGCATTGACGACCTGGGACGCCTTGCGGTCGAGCAGGAAGGTGCCTTCCGTGTCGTTGCGCATCCGCGACGTGTAGGTCCAGTCGGCCAATGCGATCACTTTGATCCCCGTGTCCCCGACATCGAATTCGAAGCGCGGGCTCATGTTGACCTTCCAATGCGGTGTCTTGGGGAGCTCGGCACCCGTGAAAACACCTGCTTGAACGGGGTTGGGCGCGACGACGGCGCCCTGCAGCACGGACGTGTATTTCGCATCGACATAACCGACCGAACTGTTGAGCGTGAAGCTTTGGACAGGCGCAAAGACGACTTCCGCCTCGAACCCCTTGATGCGCGCATCGCCTGCATTCTGGATGACCGGCGAAACGCCCTGCTGGAAGTTGAGCTGGATGCCCTTGTAGCTGGTCGTAAAGGCGGCGGCGTTCAACTGGAGCCGACGGTCGAACAGCTGGGACTTAAAACCGATTTCCCAGGTGGTCGCCTTTTCCTCGTCAAAGCTGGGCGCGGTGGGCAGCGGGTTGGAGAGCCGCGTCGTCCAGCCACCGGTCTTGTACCCCTTCGACCAGGACGCATAGGCCATCAGGTCATCGGCGGGGTAAAGCTGCACACCGATCTTTGGCGAGAAATTGTTGAATTTCTTTCGGTTCACGCCGCCGGGATAAAGTTGCAGCGGAGCGCCCGGGTTGGGGAAGCCGGCTGCGAGGCGGCAGTCGTCGCTGATCGGCGTGAGCGAAGCACAGGGCGGCACGCCGAAACCGTTCAGGATCTTGTAGGTCAGCCCGTTGAGGTCGGTCTGCTTCCCTTCGAACTCCTTCTTCTCCTCGGTATAGCGCGCGCCAAGGGTGATGCCGATCAGGTCGTTCGGCTTGAAGTCGATCTGGCCGAACACCGCCCCGTTCTTCGTGCTGAGAATATTGTCGCCGTCGATCGAGAGCAGGCCTTCGGCAAAGGTCACATATTCGTGCAGATTGCCCGATTCGCTGAAATAATAGGCGCCCATCACATATTTCAGGCGATCGTCGAGCGCCGAGCCGAGCAGCTGAAGCTCCTGGCTGAACTGCTTCTGGTTCATCTCGAAGCTGATCTGAAGCATATTGATGGGCGATCCATCCGCGTCTAGGCCAGCCTTCCAGTGCAGCTCGCGATAGGCCGTGATCGATTTGAGCGTCACGCTGTCGGAGAGGTCAAATTCGATTGTGCCTGCCGCGCCATAAGAGCGCATGTGCGAGAAGTTGGAGCCTGTCGCGTAGCTCGTGTCCTTGTCGCCGGTGATGAAGCGATCATCGTAAGGCAGGCGATCATTGTCGGGATTGCCATCGGCATTCACGCCGAAAATGGGTGGAAGGTCGAACAGGCCGGTGCGGCCGGCGCGGCGTTGCCCATAGACAAAGGACGGGGGGCCGTTGCCGCAGCCGGTTGACTGGCCGGCGATGCCGCAATTGTAGGTTCCCGCGAACACGTCGAACGCGCCTCCGGCAATGTCGGGCGTCGTCGCCAGCAGGGTGTTGGGAAGCTGTTCCTGCCGGCTGTTGCTGTAGTCGCCCGACAGCGTCGCGCGCAGATTGTCGAGCGGCTCCCACTTCAGCTTGGTGCGCAGGCTCCAGCTATTTTCGCCACCCTCGCTGCCAAGTCCGCTATTTTCATATCCCGCGGCCGAATAGGCTGACGGGGGTTCGACCTGATAGGTCCCCGGCTGCGCGCCGGGAAAGGATTGGCGCTTGAAATAGCCGTCGCGCGTCTTGACCGCGAAGGATACCGAACTTTTCAGCGTATCCGAAATTGGAATGTCGGCGGTGCCACGCGCCTGGAAGAATTTATACCGGCCGACAGTGGCGTCACCGACAAAGCGGAACGTATCGCCCGGATCATGGGTTACGATCGAAACCGCGCCGCCGATGGTGTTGCGGCCGAACAACGTGCCCTGCGGCCCCTTGAGAACTTCGATACGCTCGACATCCCCCAGCTCCTGGTTAGCACCGACCGAGCGCGCCAGATAAACGCCGTCGAGATAGACGCCGACGCCCGGATCGATGTTGAAGGCAAAGTCGTTTGAACCGATACCGCGGACATAGGCAGCCAGGACGGAAGACGAACCCGAGAAAGGCGTGCCGGCGTCGAAAGTCACGTTGGGAGCGAGGCCCGAAAGCGAGGCCACACTCTGTATCGCGCGCTCCTCAAGCCCGCTGGCGGTGAAAGCCGAAATCGCGATCGGCACGTCCTGGACATTTTCCGAGCGTCGCTGCGCCGTAACGACGATATCCTCGATGCCGCCCTGCGAAGGCCGCTCGGTATCGGCTTGCGCTGTCGCTGCGCCGGTAGCCGGTGACGAGGCATCCTGGGCGAAAGACGGAGTCGAAATGCCTGCGGCGATAGCCAAGATCGACACGACTGGCATTGAGGTGATGGGCCTGATCATAATATTCCCCTCCTGAACGACGCTCTTTTGAGCTTTCGCAACCGATGCCATACTAAGTGGTGCATGGCTTGGACGAGACCGCCGACAACAAGGACAGGAACGAATTATTATCGCAAGCATGAATTTTTCACATTTGAGAACTAAGTGTAAATTGCTGGTCCGGCAAACGTATTTGTCTCCTGCCTCGGCAGGCGAGATGACCGTCATCGACGGAGCGGCGTTCCCGAATGGACTAGCTGTCCGGCCGGAGAAATATGGCCAGATGGGTGGCACCTTCCGGCTAACAAATTTGCTTGGTGGCTTCGCATGATAGGGGAGCTCGCCGCGCAACCGCCGCGATCAAGCACTGCAATGCGCCAGTCAGCCGCGCGGGACTTCGCGCCCCTGGCTTGGCGAAAAGCCATATCGTTTGCGGAAACAGCGGGCAAAATAGGCGGGATCGTTGAACCCCAGTTCCATTGCGATCGCGGTGATGCTCGATCGCCGGTCGGCGGCCAGCAGATCAAGTGCTCTTTCCAGGCGGTGTTCCAGCACATAGGCGCGCAGCGTCGTTCCTTCGGCGGCCAGCCAATGTTGTATGGTTCTGGGAGAAATGCCGACTTCTTGCGCGACCAAAGCAGTATCAAGCTCCGGATCGCCCAGCCGCGCATCGACGATAGCCTTGACGCGGGCCAGGCCGCGACCGTCCACATTGGGTCCGCCACGCACCGCGCCGCGAAGCGCCAGGCCGAGCAGGTCGAGCAGGAGCGTTTCCGCATCCGTTTCCCAATCCGCGCTCGGCGGCGCCGTGCGGATTTCCGCTTCTCGCCACAGGGCGAGGAGGAGCTGGTGGAAGCTGTGCACCGCCGGTGAATTTCCCGGCGTCGGGCTTCCGATATGCAGGTCGAGCTGCGGCACGCGCCGTTCGAGCTCGCTGCGCAGGAGTTTGAGCACCAGCATCTCGTGCGAGACGGTCTCTATACGCATCGGCGCCGCTGTGGTGCAGATCGAGAGGTCGCCGGGTCGCAAGAGGCATTCACGTCCCAATTGGCGCTGGTCGCTCGATCCGCGCGTCTGGAGATGCACCAGCAGCCGTTCGTCACCATACGGCACCGCCTGACGCGATACGACCGATGCTTCCGCCCTGGCTTTCATGATGGCGAGCCGACCCAGTTTCCAGCAACCAAGGTCGCCCCGAAACTCGCGATTGCGGCTGTCGATCATCAACTCGGCGGATTGCGTCGCGGCGATCCTGTTCCAATAGGCGAGGCGTTCCCCGCTCGCTACATCGCGCGTGGAGAAATGCTCGATCAACCGATCCGGCCCTGACCCAGGCGTATATCGTAGGTTCCGCTAGGCATCCCGGCGCCGCCGCACACCAATAGCCTGCAGATTGACGACTTTACCGTCATCGGGCGCTTCGAAGGCGATGCGGAGAGAGACGGGCCGATGTCTCAGGCCGCCGCACGAAAGGAACTGGGAGCCCGGCCATAATGTTGCGCGAAACAGCGGGCGAGATATCCCGGATCGTTGAAGCCACACGCATAGGCCATTTCCGCGACGGTCAATCCACGGCATGCTGGGTCCTCCAGCATGCTCCGGACGCGGCGAAGCCGTACACCGCGCAATTCTCGGCCCACGCTGGTCCCTGCCGCAGCGAACAGGGTGTGGAGATAGCGCAGTGATATCCCATGGCGTGCGGCGACAACAGTCGGCGTCAGATCGGGGTCGGCATAATCGGCCATCAGCGTACGCCGGATCTGATGGATCAGACGGCGGCGGTGAGACGTTTCCTCGGTCCCGATACCCTCGCACATCAGCGCGAGGCAGCCGCCCAGTTGGTCACCCAGCAGATGGCCGGGCACGTCCAGCCCGTTTTCCACCGCCCCGGCAATACCACTCAACAGCCCCTCGATCGCGGCCGACCAGCGTGAATCGCCGATCAACGGCCGTAGGATACACGCCTGAGGATCAGGCAGCCAGCGTTCGATCCAGGCGCTGGGGCAGGCAATCAGGTAGCTCTCAGAATAAGCGGAGGTGTCGAAAGAAAAATGGTCGAGATGGCTGAACAACAGCGCCTGCCCCGCCCCCAACGTCGTTTCTCGGCCATTTTGGCGCATCGTGATGCCGCCGCTGCGTATGTAGACGAGGTCGAAGCGCGGCTGCGCGCCGTGGCGCCCGCCCGCATCATGGATGCACTCCTGCCGCGTGGCGGCGATCACGGAAAACTGCACTTCGCCGATATCCCGCCGGCGGAACTCGCCGCGAAACCCGTCGCGATCGGGCACACGGATGTCGATGGGCGTCAGATGGGTCTGAACCGCACTGTGCCAGTGGTCGAAGGCAGGGCGACCGCGCGACGCATCGGTCGAAATATGATAGCCGGGGTCGCTCACCAGCAATCCGTCTCCCTTGGCGCGGCTCTCGATACGGCGACGCCTTCCCTACCCCTTAACTCAAATCAAGGTGCCACGCCATAGCAGGACGCTGGACTAGACGTCGAGCAGCAGTAGCGGTGAATGCGCCCGCGAACAGCAGGGGGTAATAAGGTCGCCAGCCGCTCGCTCCTCGTCGGTCAGGTAGCTGTCTCGATGGTCGGGCACACCGTCAAGGAGACCAGTAACACAGGTACCGCAGATCCCCTGTTCGCAACTGATCGGCAGGTCGATCCCGGCGGCGGCCAAGACAGCGGCAATAGTGGCGCCGGGGGGAACGGAAAAGGTCGCTCCCGTGCTGGCGACGCGAACGTCGAAGGGCTGGTCGCCCGCCTGCGAGGAGAGGTCTGCGGCTTCGAACAATTCCCGGTGGAGACGGCACGGCGGCCAGCCCTGCCGCAGCGCCTCGTCCCGCACTGCGGTCATGAATCCCGCCGGGCCGCAGACATAGATATGGGTCGCATCGTCGGACGCGCCGATCGCGGCCGAAGGATCGAAGCGCGAATATCCTGCCTGCCGGCTGAGATATTGCTGCCCTCCCAGCGCATCGACCCTGTCCGCGAAGGCGGCGGCCGCGGCATTCTTGCTGCAATAATGCAGTTCGAACGGCTTGCGCTGCGCATGCAGCGTTGCAGCCATGGACAGAAGCGGGGTGATGCCGATGCCGCCGCCGATTAGGATGTGGCGCTCGGCGTCGGGAGCGAGCGCGAACAGGTTGCGGGGCATACCGACCGCGACCTGACGGCCCAGATGAAAGGCGGCATGCACTTTTTCCGACCCGCCGCGCGAGCGCGGCTCCCGCAGCACCGCAATTTGGTAGCGATGCCGTTCGGCCGGATCGTTACATAGCGAATACTGCCGTACCAATCCGTCATCGACGACGACATCGACATGCGCGCCGGCGGCGAACTGCGGCAGCGGCGCGCCATCGGGTCGGGCGAGGTCGATGCGCACGACATCGCCTGTCAACGTCACCCGGTCGGATATCTCGAGTGTCAGCCCGTCGGACAAAGTCGGCATCTTGACGCCTCAGACCACGGGTTCGACCGGAAGGCGCGTCGCCGCCTTGCGCTCGAGCAGGTCGAGCGGCGCTTCGCTTCCCGGCTGCGGCATGGCGCTCTGCTCGGCGATCAGCTTCTTCATGATCCGCCGGGCGCGCGTCGCGGCGACATCCGCCGAGGCCATGACCGGTCCCATTTCATCGAGCGTGCGCTCGCCCATCATGCGCTGCTGCTGTTCGAGAATCGGCTTGTCCTGCCCGACAAAGGCAATTTCGATCGCGGCGCGCCACATCGCGTCCACCGCCGGATCATCGACCTTGTAGTTACGCGCGAAGGACCAGAAATACCAGGTCGTGGTCGCATCCTTTGGCGTGAGAAGATCGCAACCGTACAGCCACACGCCCTCTCCGCGGGTTTTGCCGACCGGCGTTACGCCGACATCGAGCAGCAGATTGCCGGGTGGATCCCAGCGCATATAGGCCCAATGATCGACGTTATCGGCATAATCGTCGAACGCTGCGGCCCAGGCCGGCGGAGCGACGCCGTCATGTGCCCAGCGGTTCGACCATACCGTCGTGCCGCTCTGCATGGTTTCCAGCTTGCTCTTCGTCAGCGCCTCGCTGTCGAGTACGCCTTCGTGAACGAATTCGGCATGAGTGAGGTCGAGGAGATTGTCGCTGATCAACTCATAGTTCGCCGCGACTTCCATTAGCCCTTCGATCCGGCGGAAGGCAGGATCGCTGTTGCAGGCGAAATCCGGGATCACGCTTTCATCCGCCAAGTCGGCGTTGCCCAGCCACAGCCAGATCATGTCGTACCGCTCGACGACCGCATAGCGCTTTACGCGCATCTTGGCGGGAATTACGCCATCGGCGAGCGGGCTGCGGACGCAGGCGCCCGAGGTGCCGAAGCGAAAGCCGTGGTAGCCGCACTGGACCTCGTCGCCGATGAGCTTGCCCACGCTCAGGGGAGCGAAGCGATGCGGGCAGATATTCCCCAGCGCGACGGGATCGCCGGCCGCGGTGCGATACAGAAGGATGGACTCGCCGCAAATCTGGCGTTCGAGCAGCGCGCGCCCGATTTCGCCGCTCCAGGCGGCGACATACCAGCAATTTTCGAGGAACATGGGCCTATTCTCCTTCGTCCGCGCCACGCAGGCGCCGAGTTCGTGAAAATAGCGCATCGGGCGCGACCATGTATGGACGAGAGCGCATATAATATGGCAGTCGAGCGCGCGGACGACCGCTTCACGGCCGCCGCACTTCCGCCGCCGACCAGGCATTCACCAGTGGGTCGCACGGCAAGCCTTGCCTACGATGTCGAGATCCCCGTCGATCCGCGCGGACCGCTAGGAGGACCGGCCGCGGTGATGTCCAACCTGGCGACCGGTGCCGATCGAACGGCACCGGAATGCAGAAGCGTTCCGCCGAAAATACCAGTCTTCGCTTTGAAAAGCAGTCTAGTATTTAAATAGCAGGTCCACTCCATAGGTGCGCGGGGCGCCCGGCATAGCGGAACTCCCTCGCGCGCCATCGCTCTGGATCTGCGCGACATAATAATGGGTGCCGGTCAGATTCTTTGCCCAAAGACGTAAAGCGTAGCGGTCGTTTCTGTCCGGGAAGGTGTATTTCACCTGCGCGTCGAGCAACGAATAGGCGGGCTGCTTCAAAACATTGTCGGCATCCCAGGCGAACCGGCCGTTGTACGAATAGTTGAGATCGAAGTTGAGCCCGCCAATTGCCGTTTCCACCGCGTAATTCAGGCCGGCATTGGCGGTCACCTTGGGTACACGGACCATCCGATTTCCGGAGGCGTCGATGGCTGCGAAGCCGTCGACATAACCCCCGACTGGACCCAAGGCTGGATCTGTATTGAGATTAATAACCGGGCTCTGGGCGTTCGGGAATCGTTGATATTTGGCGTCGAGATAGCTCGCGCCGAAGCGAACATTCAGGCCATCGCCGAGCACTGCTTCGCCTTCGAACTCGGCGCCATAGATGCGTGCGCTGTCGGCATTGATGATCCTTACGGTCGGGCCGTCAAATTGCTGAAACTGTGCATCTTGAAATTTATAATAAAAGACCGCGCCATTGAGTCTGACGGTGCGATCGAACAATTCCGACTTGAAACCCAATTCTGTGGCATCGAGGATTTCGGGGCGCGCAGCCGGATTGGAGAACGGCAAGGTGTTATATACGCCCGCCTTGTATCCGCGGGACTGCGACAGATACACCAGGATGTCAGGCGTGATCTTCTGATCGATGGACAGCTTGTATGTAAATTTGTTGAAAGTGTCCGATCCGGTCGTCGCCATTCCCGGCGCCGGAGTCGTTCCAAGCTCATAAAGTTCGCTCCGGCCGACGCCTTCAAGGTCGTCCTTGGTGTAGCGGGCACCTAGAGTGATCCCGGTGGTATCGGTGATGTGGACCGTTGCCTGGCCGTAAGCAGAGTATGATTTTGTCCGGGTTTCGCCATAGGTATCGCTGACGAGCTTCGTACCCGCAGGCAGGCCCACGAACGGCGCGAAACTGTCAATATTCAAGCCGGTGAAACGCGACGGAAGGTAACCTGCCTTTGAATTGAGGTAGAACAGACCAGCGATCCAGTCGACCGAGGAATTTTCCTCAGAGGAAAGCTGAAATTCCTGAGTGAACTGCTCGGAAAACCCGTCCAACACCCCAAGCAAAAAAGGTTGTTTCGAAAAATCGGAATCAAAATCACCCAGGCTTGTGCCCTTGCGATATGCCGTGATGCTGCTGAAATTCGCGAAAGGCAGGCGCTGTTCGATCTTGCCTGATACACCCCAATCCTCTTGAACATTCCTCGGCTGGGAATCAGCCTCGATGTCGTAGAAACGGAGAGTTGGCTGCAATTCGAACGGCGGCAACTGATAGCCGCGAGCAACGCCATAGCGATACTGGCTATGCGCCAGCATATCATTCTTCGCGTGACTATAGTCGCCGGAGACCGAAACCGTCGTATCGGGCGAGATTTCCCACCGAAGCTTGCTGCGCACCGCTTCGGTACGATCTTTGCCCCACTCGCGCGCGTTGGCGACATTTCGCCCCCAGCCATCGCGCTGGTGAACGAACAGGCCCGACACATCGATCGCCAGACCGGGCGCGAGACCCGCGGTTGCGTAGATGTTGCCGCGCAAGGTGTCGAAATTCCCGTAGCCCAGGCCGCCTTCCACACCAACTTGCTCCGACGGCTCCCGCGTCACGATATGAAGCAGGCCTCCGCTCGCATTGCGGCCGAAAAGCGTGCCCTGCGGCCCCTTCAGCACCTCCACCCGGTCAATTGAGTTGAGTTGAAGCAGCGATGGCGGGACGCGCGTGATATACACATCGTCCAGGTACACGGCCACGCTGCTCTCATTTCCCTGAAGCGAGCCAGGGTTACCGATACCGCGCAGAAATGGCTGAACCGCACCCGTGGTGACGAAGACGCTCAATGCTGGCACGAGCCGGCCAAGATCTGCCGCATTGCTGATGTTCGCCGACTCCAGCGTACCGCTGCTGACCGCGCTCACCGCGACCGGGACATCCTGCAGGTTCTGGCTTCGCTTTTGCGCGGTGACCACGATGTCCTGTAGTCCGGAGTCAGTTTCGACCTGCTCGGCATCGGCTTGCGTCGATCCATCGGATGGCGGCGTGTCAGCTGGTGCATCGACACCTTGAGCGTGCGCGTTGCCAAAGGTACCAAGGCCTGTCGCAACGCACGCGACCGTCAGCGCCAATTGCAGGCGCGAACACCGATTAAACCGCATCATCAATCCCCCAAATCCACAAATCGAGCTTCTCCGGGCGCGCCGAATTCCCGCACGTCCGGTGTCACGTCGCGACCCTATCGGGGGGTATCGCACACGCAAAGCAGCGGGATTTGATCAATGCGAGCTTCGCTTTAGCGATATGAGCGTCGCTCAGCGGCCTTGCCGCATCGCCTCCTACGCCAGCAACGTTTCCCGGCCCGACAGGAGCGAAAGCCCACTTTTGCGTTCTTGGGAGTATCGCCTTGGGAGGATTACATCGTCATCGATGGCTGGGCGGGGACATCAGGCGGCGACGGCCAGATCCTGCTCGGGACCGACTGGCTCGGGCATCATAACCATTCCGTCGAATTCTTTCAGCGCGCGCTCCAGAAGCGGCGGGGCTTTCTTCTTGCCAGGATCATAAAAGGGCAAGAGGATTTGGGCCATGTTGAGTGTGACAGAGCGGAAGAGAAGGCGCTTGTACCACTTCTCGAAACGAAGGGACCGTTCCATTTCCTCCGAGGACATCGACGCGCGATCCACGTCCAGCATGTACGACACAATCCTGTCATTCCAGTCGCCGAAAAACTTGCTGAACACGAACAGCGCTTTTATTCGCCGAAGATAGCTGCCGTTCAAGGCGTCAAGTACGTCATGGCAAGCCGAGCGATGCTCAAATTCCTCCGCGGTGTGCCAAAGAAACAGAATTGCAATCCGCCGATCCTTACTGTTCTTGAACAGATCTATCCGGTTGTAATTTAGCAGGGCAATGTACATCGCCACATTTTCGAATGCTACGCACCAGCCAAGATTATCGAGCAGGGACTGGGACTTCTCAGCCTCAGCCATCTCCCTCTTCATCGTCTCCTCAAATTCGCGCAGTTTCGGATATACCGCGAACAACTGCTTGTTGAGGCCGGCATGGACACGATAATGGTGCCCCTCCTGTGCGATGAAATGATCGATGGTTTCGCCCACATGAGCCTTTTCAGGAGGCAGCACTTTGCGCGCTTTTGCCATCACCCGGTTCATGTATGGCTCCAGAGCCGATGCAAGTATGCTGCCGCTGTTGATGAAAGTCGAGAATGTGGGCTCGGCCGCCCAGTGCATCGGCACATTCTCAAAGTTTATCCGCATGCGCCGGGGTTTAATCGACATCCTGATCTCCATGACTAGGTAAACGGCTCGCTCGTTGCCATCGGCGAGCCTTTGTCCTCAAACATGCCAGCTCAGCCGGCATTCGGGGGAGTAATGCTTATAGCATGGATCGCAGGGTGACTGCATGTTGCAAGGCGATCATCTATTCATAATAATGATCATCCGGTGTTCCCGGACGATAAATTATGTTCAAGCTGCATCCAGTCTGATTAACGCGTCCAGCTCTGCCCATCGCTCATTGAGAATGCATGGCATGAAAGGCCGACTTTCGGCCGTCGGACGGGACTGAGGGAACATGTCTATCTCAAAAATCGATCATGCCGCTGTTCGCCCTTTCCGGCTTTCCGTCAGCGAGGACGAGCTTGCGGACTTGAGGGAGCGGCTGGCCCGAACCCGCTGGCAGGAACGGGAGCCGGTAGACGACTGGTCACAAGGTGCGCGTCTCGAGAAGCTACGCTCTCTTTGCGAGTATTGGCGTACGGTCTATGACTGGCGCCGATGCGAGGAGCAGTTGAACGCGTGGGGCCAGTTCAAAACCGATTTGGACGGCTTGGACATCCACTTCCTGCATATTCGCTCGCCGCATGCAAATGCGTTGCCCATGTTGATGACGCACGGCTGGCCGGGCTCGGTCATCGAATTCAACAAAGTCATTGGGCCATTGACGAATCCCGTCGCGTACGGCGGAAACCCCGAAGATGCATTTCATCTCGTGCTGCCGTCCCTGCCGGGATATGGATTTTCGGGCAAACCAAGCTGCGTCGGCTGGGGCGTAGAGAGGATCGCCAGGAACTGGGCGGTGTTGATGGCCAGGCTTGGCTATGACCGCTACGTAGCGCAGGGTGGGGACTGGGGCGCCGCGGTAACGAACCAGATGGGCGTCGATCGCGCCGAAGGCTGCGCTGCCATCCATCTCAATATCCCGATCGTCTATCCAACGCCCGAACAGATGGCGGCTATGACGCAGGCGGAAGAAGCCGCTGTCAAGGACTGGGCGGATATCGAGGCGACGGGCACCGGCTATCTCCGCATTCAGTCGACGCGGCCTCAAACGCTAGGTTATGGGCTGACGGACTCACCCGTCGGACAGGCGGCGTGGATCTACGAGAAGTTGCAATTCTGGACAGACCATGATGGCGCGGTCGAAGACCTGCTAGGCATGGACGAAATGCTCGACAACATCATGCTCTACTGGCTTCCAGCGACGGGTGGGTCATCCGCACGCCTCTACTGGGAGAGTATTGCCAATGCTTTTCAGACGCGATCGGTGGAGATGCCGGTCGGAGTTTCGATCTTTCCCAAGGAACTTTCGCGGCCGTCGCGCCGCTGGGCCGAGAATGCCTACAGCGCGCTGTTTTACTGGAACGAACTCGACAAAGGTGGCCACTTCGCCGCCTTTGAGCAACCGGAGCTATTTGTGGACGAGATGCGCCGGTGCTTTCGCGTCGTCCGATAACACCCGGTCTTTTCCGCCGGTCGGTGGTCGGTGGTCGGTGGTCGGTGGTCGTGCCGGATTTTTAACCGCGCATCCTCGTTCGAAGTCGCGTGGACAAACGCACGGGGCATCGCCCCGGCACAATGGAGGCTTTATGGCCGGCACGGAGCTGAAGCGATATTTCATCAAGCCTGATGAATGGGATGAATTTCTCCGGATCCTCAGGAGGATTGCAGTCGTCCGGGAGCGGCACGGCTTCCGGGTGCTCTTCACCTTCGCCGATCGCGAACTCAACCTGTTTACCTGGGCGATCAGGCATGGCGGCGACTTCGATCAGGCGGCCGAAGCCTATTACAAGGATCCGGAGAGGGTCGAGTTGGAGATCGTCGGCGACTATATCACCGATTATGAGATCCGCCGGGTCGAGGAACTCAAGATTCCCTGACAGGGTTCGCGCGAGCTTTGGCGCCGGTCAGCGCCCTTCCCTGCTCCGACCGATGCGCTGGACCAGCGCCCGCGTAGAATGAACGCCCGGGGCCACATGGACCCCAGGCGTTCGCAGCCATTACAGGGTGAAGGGCGTGTACCGCACCCGAAGGGATTTCAGCCCGTTGGTGTTGTCGGACGCAAGATAGTCAGCTGGCTCGGCAAGCTCGACGTCCGGCATCAATTCCAGGATTCGGGGTAGCAGGGCTTGCAATTCAAGCCGCGCCAGATTGCGCCCGAGACAGAGATGTTCGCCGATCCCGAAAGTCAGGTGACGGTTCGGATTGCGCGTCAGGTCGAGTTCCTGGGGACGCTCGAACATCGCTTCGTCGCGATTCGCCGACGCCAGCCAGACCACCACCCAGTCGCCCTTCCGGATTTGCTTGCCGCCGATCTCCGTATCCTCCATCGCCACCCGAAGCTTATGCTTGGACGGGGTCGTGAAGCGCAGAATTTCCTCGCAAGCAGACTCCGTGATCGAGCGGTCGGCGCGCCACAAGTTAAACTGTTCCGGCCGCCGAATGAGTTCGAGCAGCCCCAAAGCCGCAGCGTTTCGGGTTGTTTCCAGCCCCGCCGCAACGAGCGAGAAGCACCACCAACCGACATCGCGCTCGCTCATCAACTCTCCGTCGATCAGCATCGTGCCGATGAGGCTGGTAAAATCATTGGTCGGGTTTTTGCGACGATCCAACGCCAGCTTGAGCACATAATCGAATACTTTAAGTTGTGCGCTGACCTTCGTCTTCACCGGATCCCCATCGATCTGGTAGGTCGGATCCTGCGAACTCATGAAGGTGACGCACTGGTGACGGACCATCGCCCAATCCTCGTGCGGGACGCCCATCATCTCCAGAACGAGCGCAACCGGAAGCAGCGCCGCGACCTCCTCGACCACTTCGCACTCGCCCTTCGGGCCGACGTCGCGCATAATCATCTCGACCGCCTGTTCGCATTTGCCGCGAAACTGCTCGATCGCTTTGGGATAGAAATGTTTATTGAACGGCTGACGCATCTGCATGTGCCGCGGCGGATCGGTATGGGTCGGCATGGCGCCATAGCCTTGCTTGAACCGCTCCTCGTCGGTCAGCGGAACGGCCGATGGAGGCAGGTGACTGCCTTCGCTCGAACTGAACAGGGCCGCGTTCTGAAGCACCTTGACGCAATCATCATATTTCGTGATCGACCAAAAGCCGCGCTCATGCTTGCCCTTCGTCCAATGCACCGGATCCTCCTGCCGAAGGACTTGGAAAGCCTCGTGAAAGCCGTCGTTCGCAAAATAAGCGGGGGTAGTGAGGCAGTCGTCGATTTCCGTGAGGTCGCGCAGACCCACTTGCAGGTTGTCCATTTCAATCCCCTCCAGTCAGGATGTTGCGAGCCGGGCCGCAAGCCAGCGGTTGGTCACTCGCGCGCGTCACGAACGCGCAGCAGTGCCGACGACGTTTGGCCTTCGTCCGAATATCGCTGATCCTTGCAAAAAAATTATCGCTCTAACCACGACAATGTTCGGAGAAACTCAGATTTCATCATGTTTTATCGGTTCAAGAAACCCGTCCGCATTGCCGCGCGCTCAACAACCGATAGCCTGCAGAAAATTTGGCACTCACCGGCGGACATCGGAGTCGCTTCCCTGAAGCGGGTCCGCGCGCCGAATCTCGTTAGCTTGCCGGACGGCGGGGGTGTTATGTGGCAACAAGTTGATGAAGGAGATGAGCGTGAGCAGCCGTGTAGAGGGTAAGATCGCCTTGGTGACCGGCGCGGCATCGGGAATGGGGGCTGCTGCTGCCCAGATGCTGGCCGCCGAGGGAGCGACCGTGATCCTCGTCGATTTGAACGAGGAGATGGGCAGCCAGAACGCCAAGCGTATCGGCGAAAGCGCCAGCTTCCTGAAACTGGATGTTTCCGACGCGAACCAGTGGCAAGACGTGGCATCGGAGGTGGAGAAACGCCACGGGCGGCTCGACATTCTGGTCAATTCGGCGGGCATCGTATTGATAGCCGACATCGAACACACGACGCCAGATCAGTTCAACCGCGTGTTGGCGATCAATGCGGGCGGAACCTTTCTGGCTTGCCGGGCGATGATGCCGCTGCTCAAGCGATCAAATCACGCCTCCATCATCAACATCGCATCCACCGCATCCCATCAGGGGTTCGGACTGGGATTTGCTTATGGAGCGTCGAAGGGCGCCGTCCGGACGATGACCAAATCCATCGCCGCCTTCTGCCAGGACAACGGACTCCCGATCCGCTGCAACTCGATCCATCCCAATGAGATCGAAACGCCGATGATGGAAGAGGTCATGATGCGGACCGGCAAACCCGAGCCGGTTGCCGACGGCGTGTTGCCGCTCGGCAAGCTTGGCGCGCCCAAGGATGTCGCCTATGCCGTGGTGTATCTTGCGTCCGAGGAGGCGCGCTTCATCACGGGAACCGAGTTGCTTGTCGATAATGGTTCGGTGATGCGCCCATTTGGCACGTCGATCGTCGATCCGACCTGAGCGGGCGGCGCGTGTCCATACCATATCAATCAGGAAAAACCCCATGGACTCGATCGAAAAACTGATCGCGATCGAAGCGATCAAGGTCGTTAAGGCAAAATACTTCAGGTTCGTGGACACCAAGGATTGGGAGGGCCTGCGCGCTATCTTCACGCCCGATGCGCAGTTGGAGGTGCCTGAGGCGCGCACCGGGCCGGCTGGTATCGACCAGTCGCTGATCTTTTTCGAACAGGCGCTGGAGGGCGCAGTCAGCGTTCATTTCGGCCACATGCCGGAGATCGAGATCGAGAGCGAGAATCACGCCCGCGCGATCTGGCCCATGGATGACCGGATATACTGGCCGCCCGAACGCGCCTCCATTCTGGGCTATGCCCATTTGCGCGGGTTCGGCCATTATCATGAAACTTACGAGCGCCTGGATGGCGAGTGGAAAATCAAGACGATGCGATTGACCAGGCTGAGGCTGGTCACGCAAACCCCGCCGCGAGCGGTGGATTAAAATCGCCCGCAAGAAAGGACATCGAATGACGAGATATACTTGGGTGGTGCTTACAAACGCCGAAGCAGGGAAAGAAGAAGAATTCGAGCGCTGGTACAACGAGGTCCATGTTCCGGATCTTTTGCGCATTCCCGGCGTCGTCGGCGTTACCCGCGGTCGGCTGGCCGGAACGCAGACCAGTCCCGGCCCGAATGGCATCGCGGTGGTCGGCACCGAGCAGGCCGGACTGAAATACAGTTATCTGGCGACGTACACGATCGAAACCGATGACCTGCCCTCGGTCCTGCAGATGGTTGCCGACCGTGCCGGAACGGACGAAATGTCGATGAGCGATGCGCTGAGCGCGGATATTACGACGATGTGCTTTGAGGACCTGATGTCGGTGCAGACACCCGCCTGACGCATTCGGGACAAACCGCCCATTGGAGCGCGGCCGGCTGCCCGACCCCGCGAACTTACATCGCGGGATTCAGTACGACCTTGATGGGGCTATCGGATCGCCGGTATGATGCGACTTCGATAGCCTCGGCTGCGTCGTCCAGCCCGAAGCGGTGCGAGACGAAGCGGCCGACATCAATGCCGTCACGCGCAAGCTCTACGCCGAGCGCAAGTGCTGGCTTGACCGCATGCGGGTGGGAAACGGGATTGAGGATAGTCAGCTCCTTCATCAGCGCGTTCTGCCAGTCGACCGGCTGAACATGCGGGAACGGAATCGAGACCTGCAGTACGCGCCCCGTTCGGCGGACAAGGGCAAAGGCAAATTCCTTTGCCGACGGAACGCCGGCCGCCTCTATCACGGCATCGACTTCGCCGAGAATGCCGGACACCTTTTCGATGGTCCCTGCGATGTCATCTTCCGGGCCTGACACGACGGCGCTGATCGAAGGCGAGAGACTCTCCGCGAAAGCAAGCCGTTCCGCATCCCGTTCCAGGCCCAGCACGACAACCTTTGCACCGCGGTGAGCGGCCACCAGGGCGCAACCGATCCCTTGCGGGCCGGGGCCGATCACCACCAGCGTGCCGCCCCGTTTCAGTTCGGCCTGCTTCACCCACGCCAGCGAATTGGCCAGCAGCGAGCAGGACACGAGCGCTGCCTCCAGTGTCAGTTCTTCCGGCACCGGATAAGCCAGCGCTGGCTGCGGCACGAACACATGTGTCGCGTAACCGCCCCAAAGCCCGGGCGCTTCACCCATGCTGATCGTGCCGTATCCACGGCCGTCGGGATTATTTTCGCACAGATAATATTGGCCCTCGGCGCAGCAGCGGCAACGATCGCAAGGCCAGCGCGCTTCGATGGTGATCCTGTCGCCAACCTTCATGCCTCGTTGCTGCGCCGCGGCGGCGCCGATCTGCGCGACCCTGCCGATGATCTCGTCACCGAAAATGATCGGAACACGGGCATTGAACCACGGCAATTCGCCCCGATACATATGCAGCTCGGAACCATCGACGCCGCAAAGCAGCACTTCGACCAGCATGTCGTCCGGGCCGATCGGCGGCAGTGCGATCGGACGTACCACGAATGTCTCCACATCCTCGAAGACCACGGCACGGGCCGGGGCCGTGCGGTCGCTGTGCGTCGTTATAGCCATTGTATCATCCTCTGTAGGCTGGCTGTCTTCGCCGACCTCGATGCGCTTGGCCCTTTGCGACAACACGGACCGCGAATTGCACGGAAATTGGCCACGGGCCTATTCTTGGCCTGCGCTGATCCCTGGCCGAGGGTTGGCTCCGATGACGACGACCGCATAAATGCACGGCTCGTCATAGATATTCTCCCAGGCGTGCATGACCCCGGCCATGACAAGGCAGGAACCGGGATGAAGCGTCCGCCGGGCCCCTCCCTCAAGGATTATGTCGACCTTGCCCTTCAGGACGATCTCATAATCCAGGCTGTCCGATCGGTGCATCCCCGGATGGGAGCCAATTTCCACCTCGTCCGCCTGCCCCCCGGCCCGCATATCGAGCTTGCCCGCCGAATGGGGAGGAAAGCACACCAGCCCGAACCTCGATCCGCCGGGTATCGGGAAATCGATCTGCGCCACGGGGCCGCCCACCGCATCGGGAAGCGACGGCGTCTGCTCGGCGCCCCATAGATAGGACGCCTCTACTGCACCCGAAATATAGTTGGTGGCCGGTGGCCCGGCGTCCTTAAAAACCGCCTTGCCCGTCTCGTCGAACTTGGCGACGACGAGATCGATGTTAGTGAGATAATCCATCTGATATTCCTGTTCTGCCGGGGTGCCGCTAGACAACAGCAGGCGCCGTTCGGGACAAATGCTAGGATGGTAGCGAGCCTTCATTCGGCAGCGAGCCGGCGAGAAACCCTCCGTCCGCCGTGAAGTCGGAGCCCGTGCAATAGGAGGCGGCGTTGGAAAGCAGGAAGGCGGCAAGCCGCGCGCACTCGTTCGCCTGCCCCAGGCGCGGGACGGGTTGAAGACGCGCGAGCGCGCCAATCGCCTTCATCACGGCTTCGCTCTCGGTGTTCATCGGTGTTTCGATCATGCCCGGAATCAAAGTGTTCACGCGGATGCCCAGCGGGCCTAGCTCGATAGCGGCCGACCGGGTCATACCGCGCACCGCGAATTTTGAAGCGGTGTAGGCGATGATCGGCCCGGGACTCGCCTGGACCCCGGCTGTCGATGCGACGTTGACGATGCTTCCGCCGCCAGCGTCGCGCATCGCCGGAATAACCGACTGGATGCCCAGGAAAGTGCCAACCTGATTGATACCGACCACCTCCATATAATCCTCGACGGTTGCCGTCTCGATCGGGGTGGCGCGGAATATGCCCGCATTGTTCACCAAACAGTCGAGTTTGCCGAAATGGCTCATGGCAACGGCGACAACCGACCGCCATTGATCCGGCTGCTTTACGTCAAGCGGAGCGAAAACGCAGTGTTTCTCGCCAATGTCGCTCGCCGCCGATCGCCCTTCCTCAATGCGCAGGTCGGCCAAAACGACCTTTGCGCCAAGCTCGACAAAAAGGCGGCATTCGGCAAGGCCAATCCCCCGTGCGCCACCTGTGACGAGTGCCACTTTCCCTGCCAAATCGAACATTCCGACCCCTTTTGGTGGGCGATGCGGTGATCGCCGGTTTCGCAAATTGCGGACGAACATAGTTTCGCGTTCCGGCGGTCTGTTGTCGGGTATAAAGAACAGTCCTGATCGCTCGAAATGTTCGAAATCCGATCCAAGCCTCTTTGTAACGTCGGACCCGAATTTTGCGGCCCGCCGAGACTCATCCGCCTAGTTGCCGCGTAAAACGGCATAAAACGGGGAAAAAATTCGGCAGCGTGAACGAAGTTTTTCGCCTCCGCCTCCGCCGCCAGCAGGGTCGCGACCGTCCTAGTATCCCCTACCCGATTTCCCACGGAAGCGGAGACGCGCTACTCATCACAGCGAGAAGTAAATTTCGAGGAGCTTTCGATGATCGACGTGTCCACCCTGATCGCAAACCCTGAACGCCTGTATATCGGCGGCTGTTGGGAGGCGCCCAGCAGCGATGCCCGTTTCGACCTGGTGAACCCCAGCACCGAGGAACCCTTCCTCCGCATCGCGGAAGCGCAAGCCGAGGACATGGCGCGCGCGATCGCGGCAGCCCGCAAAGCGTTCGACACCGGGCCCTGGCCATGGCTTTCGCCCGCTGAGCGCGGACGCTATTTGACCGCGCTCGCCGATGCGCTGGACAAACGATCAAACGAGACAGCGACTCTGACCGCCAGTGAAAACGGGTCGATCCTGTCGGTCGCGCAGGGCATGTCCGGTTACGCAAATTCCCTCTACCGCTTCTACGCCGATCTTGCGGAGCGTTTCGAGTTCGAGGAAGTCCATACACCGGGAGCGGGCGGCGCGCACGGTCTCCTCGTGCGTGAGCCGGTCGGGGTGGTCGGTGCGATCATTCCGTGGAACGCCCCGCCGTTGCTGATCGCCGCCAAGCTCGCGCCGGCGCTGCTGGCGGGCTGCACCGTCATCCTGAAGGCGTCGCCGGAAGCGCCCGGCGCCGCCTATATCGTCGGGGAGGTTTGCGAAGCCATTGGCCTGCCGCCGGGCGTGGTCAACATCGTCACCGCCGACCGCGAAGTGTCCGAACTGCTCGTACGCGATCCCAATGTCGACAAGATCACCTTCACTGGATCAAGCACCGCAGGGCGGCGGATCGCCTCCATCTGCGGCGATCGCATCGCGCGCTGCACGCTGGAACTTGGCGGCAAATCGGCGGCGGTCGTGTATGACGATTATGACGTCGGCAAGGTGGCGGAGGTTCTGGCCCGCGCGATCCCAGTGCAGACGGGCCAGGTCTGCGCAGCGCTCACGCGTGTCGTCGTCGCGCGGTCGCGGCACGACGATCTGGTCGAAGCGTTGGGAGCGGCCTTCGCCGCGGTCCGGGTGGGCGATCCGCTGTCCGGGGACACCCAGATGGGTCCGCTCGCCATGCGGCGTCAGCGCGATCGGGTCGAGGATTATATCGAAAAGGGACGCGCCGAAGGCGCAACGCTCGCCTTTGGTGGATCGCGCCCGTCACACCTCGATCGCGGCTTCTTCATCGAGCCGACCGTGTTCAGCAATGTGGACAACGGGATGACGATCGCTCGCGAAGAAATCTTCGGCCCCGTCGTTAGCGTAATCGCAGCGGACAGCGAGGAGCAGGCGATCGAAATCGCCAACGATACGCCGTTCGGCCTCAATGCCGCGATTTTCACGGACGACGTCGATCGCGCCTATCACGCGGCGCGGCGGCTGCGTTCAGGCACGGTGGGTCACAATGAGATGCGTGGTGATTTCTCGATTGGCTTCGGCGGATTCAAGCAATCGGGCATCGGCCGCGAAGGTGGTGTCGAGGGTCTGCGCCCCTTCCTGGAAGCCAAGACCGTGATCCTGGACGGCGTTCCATCTCACGGCAAGAGCTGACAGACCGTTCAGCGACATATCGGGAGGGCGGGCACCTTGCTCACTATGAGCGGGTCACGCGCCCGCACCGCTCGCTACGTTCAGCGCGGCTGTCAACGAGGCGCGCGGGCTTGGTGGTGCGTCGAAATCGAAGCGGTTGAATCCCGCAGCGCAGCCGCCTGCGCCCGGATATACTGGCGCAGGTCGGCGAGTTGCTGATCGGTCAGTTCCTCGAAACCCGGCATTCCCGCTGGCACGAGCACGCCCTGCCGAACCACGGCCTCGAAAACCTCGGCGGAGGCAGGGACAGCCGAAACCCGTAGATCGGGCGCGGTTCCGCCAGCCACGGCGCCAATGCCGTGGCATGTCTGGCAGCGGTTGAACTCGGCGGCGCCGCGATCGGCGCTGGCCTGGTCAAGCTTGAAGCCGGGGTCCGCGGCGGCCCTGATTTCCACCGGGGCAGCGTTCGGAATCGTAGCCGTCGCGCCCAGCGCGAAGGTGAGCACGCGACGCCCCTGCGTGCGATAATCAACCGGCTGGCTGAGAAGCGCGGTGATGGCCCCGACACTGGTGCCGACGCCGGTGAGGACGGTGATATACTGACGTCCATTCACGCTATAGCTGATCGGCGGCGCCAGCACCGGCGCCTGCGCATCGAACCGCCACAACGGTTTGCCGCTGTGCGCATCATAGGCGGTGAAGCGGCCGTTGTCCTCGCCCTGGAACACCAGCCCGCCTCCGGTTGCGAGCACGCCGCCATTCCAGCCGCCCGCTGTAGCGACGCGCCAGACTTGTTTGCGCGTCACCGGATTCCACGCCATCAGAGCGCCGCGGCCCAGCTTCTCGGGCGACAGCCTGACCTCGCTTAAATTGACAGCTGCCTCGGTGGCGTTGGCCTGGGTTCGACGCCATGTGCGGGGATCTATGTCTCGATCATTATAGCCCGTGCCCGACTCCAGGATCGGCAGATACATCAGCCCGCTCTTCGGGCTATAGGCGGACGGGAGCCATGTGTGTGCGCCCTGCGGCCCTGGGAACAAGGCGAACGTGCGGCCACTGGGATAGCGCGCCTCGGGTACTTCGATGGGCCGCCCCGTCTTAAGATCGATACCACTGGCCCAGGTCACTTTGGCGATCTTGTCCGCCGAAATCAGTCTCCCGTTCGTCCGGTCGATCACATAAAAGAAGCCGTTCTTCGGCGCTTCCATAACCACCTTGCGCAGCTTGCCGTCAATCATAAGCTCGGCGAGCTGCATGTCCATGGAGGCATTATAGTCCCAGGTCTCGGCGGGATTGAACTGGTAGTGCCACCGATATTTGCCGGTCTTGCCGTTCAGTGCGACGATCGAGGCTAGAAAGAGATTATCACCCTTGCCGGCGCTGCGCACGCGGTGATTCCAGGGCGCGCCGTTACCGACGCCAATGAAAACGGTGTCGTTATCCGCGTCATAGGCGAAGCTGTTCCACACCGTGCCGCCGCCGCCGCGCTTCCACCACTCGCCAGCCCAGGTCTTGGCGGCCATGGCCTGCGTCTCGTCCTCGAAGCCGTCCGCCGGGTTGCCCGGCACGGTGTAAAACCGCCAGAGCTTCTTGCCGGTCTCCGCATCGTAGGCAGTGACGTAGCCGCGCAGATCGGACGTGTCCGCCCCGCCATGGCCGATGATGACCTTGCCGGCAAAGACCCGCGGTGCGCCGCTGATGAAACGGTAGTCGGTGGGGGTGACCGTCATTGCGCTCCACAGCCGACGGCCGGAAGCGGCGTCGATCGCGATCAGCCTGCCGTCCTGGGTTCCGACGTACAGCTTGCCGTTCCACCAGGCGAGACCGCGGATGCCGTAGCCGGTGCGCAGCTTGCGGCCCGCCGCTGCTGGCGCTTGTGGGTCGAACGTCCACAGCAGCTTGCCCGTCGCTGCTTCGAACGCGCGGACCACGCTGTAGCCTGTGGCGGTATAAAGCGTCCCATCGACTGCGAGTGGGCCAGTCATCGGGTTGCCGGGCGGCAGGTCATAGGACCAGGCAAGGCCCAGCCTGTTCACGCTGGCGGCGTTGATCTCGGTCAGCGGGCTGTAGTGCTGCTCGCCGAAACTTTGGCCATAGGCGGGCCAGTCGCTGCCGTTGTTGCCGTCGAGCAGGTTCGCCGGGTTCGGCGACGCATTTTGATCGGCGACGGCTTGCTCACCCTCTGCCGACTTGCAGCTCACAACTCCGATGGCCAGCGCCACGATTGTAAGGCCGCGTAGCATCCTGCTGTCAATCACCTGCGCCTCCCATGGGAATGGTGCCGATCATCCGCGCGGCCGTGCCGCGATCCGATCACGGAAACGTCACTACGGCGCGTCCGACAAGCTGCCCTTTTCGAAGACGGTCATAGGCCTGTTCGACATCTTCGAAGGCAAATAGTTCCTTGTCGATCTTCAACCTGCCTCGCTCCGCGAGCGCGCAGATTTCCATCAGGTCAGCTCGGGTGCTGCCCATCGAAATCGCGACCTCACAGCTCGTGGCCAGCGATCCCCAACCAACATTGAGAGAGCCCCCCTCAATACCGACAATGACGATGCGACCTTGCGGCCGGGATATTTTCGCCGCGATGGCGAGCGTCGCGTTGCTGCCCACGAAGTCAAGGACCACGTCCGATCCGTAGCCATGCGTCAGGTCCATGACGGCGTCGGATGCGCTGTCGTTGGAACAGACTCCATGGTCGGCGCCAAGCGCACGCGCGATCGCGAGGCGTTCGGCGTTGGTATCGAGTGCGACGATCTTTGCTTCCGTCAGGAGCTTGAGGAGCTGCACGCCGTAGCTGCCGAGCCCACCAACCCCGATCACGGTGGCGGTGGTTCCGGGCCTGAGCCGATCCATCACGGTCTTCACAGCGTGATAGGCAGTGACGCCCGCGTCGGTGAGTGGCGCCACTTCCACCGGGTCAAGCAAGCCGATCGGCAAAAGTTCGCGGCGCGGAACCAGCATGAAGGGGGCAAGTCCGCCGTCAAGACCAAGGCCCCGCGTGAGTGACATGGCACCGCGGGCATATGTGCTGCAATGCTGCTCCACCGCACGAAGACAGAACACGCAGTTTCCGCACGAGTGAATATGATGGACGATGACGTTGGCCCCCTCCACCAGATCCGTCACGCCCTTCCCGATCGCCTCGACCGTCCCGGCATTCTCGTGGCCCAGTGTAAATCCGTGTGGCAGCACGGTCGCGTAAGGTCCAACGCCCGGGACAGCATCCATGAGGTCAAGGTCGGTTCGGCAGAGGCCTGCCCCCCTCATCCGGACGAGCACTTCGTTGGGTCCCGGCGTTGGTTTGTCGACATCCACGAATTCTGCGGGTTGGCCCCATTCAACGATCTGGTACGCCTTCATTTTCATTTCGTTCTCCAAGATCTGCGGGAGTGGCGCGACGGTCGCGGCTCATGTCGCCGCCCGCGATGTTTAGAGCCCGGGAAATGGAACCGCCGCGCCGCTACTCGCTTCAAAACGTAAGGACGGAACGCAATCCTTCCCCGCGCCGCATCTTGTCATAGCCCTCGTTGATCTTTTCGAGCGGCAGATGGTCCGTGATGAGGCTCTTGAGATCAAACCGGCCCTCCATCAGCCAGTCGACGAGTTCGGGAAGCTGGCTGCCGCGAAATCCGCCCAGTGTGGTGCCTTGCAGCTTGCGTCCCATTATGAGATCGAACGGCAAGACATCGATGGTTTCTCCTGCGGGAGCCACGCCCACGATCGTGCAGACACCCCAGCCAATCCGGGCAGCGGCCAGCGCCTGCTGCATGGTGGAGATGCGGCCCGCAGCCTCGAAGGTGAAATCCGCTCCGCCGTGCGTCATCTCGTTAAGCAGGCCGACGAGACCGTCGCCCGCGACCAACGGATTGACGAATGCGGTCGCGCCCAGCCGGCGCGCGATGGCCGCCTTTGCCGGATTAATATCGACGCCGATGATCGTCGTGGCGCCGGCCATCCGCGCGCCCTGAATGATGTTGAGACCGATCCCGCCCAGACCGAAAATAATGACGGAAGCCCCGGAATGCACGTTTGCCGAAACTACGGCCGCGCCGATCCCGGTCGTCGCGCCGCAGCTAA
This sequence comes from Sphingopyxis sp. 22461, assembly GCF_052044915.1. Classification (NCBI taxonomy): domain Bacteria; kingdom Pseudomonadati; phylum Pseudomonadota; class Alphaproteobacteria; order Sphingomonadales; family Sphingopyxidaceae; genus Sphingopyxis; species Sphingopyxis sp. 22461. The sequence goes on along the minus strand of NZ_JBQENY010000010.1, from coordinate 32,221 downwards.
GATAGGAAATCTCGTCGAAAGGGGCGTCCTTGCGCACGCCCACTAGTCGGATCTGGTCCGTCACGAAATGTTTTGCGAAAGTGCCGATCGCATATCCGGCACGTATCGCCCTGCCGCCTGACGTCATGGTAGGATCGACGACAACGCCGCTAAAGGTTGAATCGCAGAAATTCCCTGTCGGGTGACGGCAGCTTCCACACAGACCACATTCGGGTCCGAACGCGATTACATGATCCCCGGGCTTCAGGTTCCGCACGCCAGCGCCCACTTCCAGGACGACACCAGCCCCTTCATGGCCAAGCACAACCGGGAAGGTGATGGGGATCGGGCTGCTTCCGTCCAACACATCAAGGTCGGTGTGGCACAGCCCAGCCGCGCCGGTCTGGACGAGCACCTCCCCCTCCCCTGGCGGATCGAGATCGACCTCCTCCACAACCATGGGCTTGCCGGGTTCGAATGCGATCGCTGCGGTCGTTCTTATCGGCACTTCGTTGCATCCTTTCCTGTCGACTGGCCCTTTCACATATCCAGCACGCGCACGAGGCGGATGCGATGGGCGGTATCGCCATCGGAAAGAAATGCTCGCATCGGGAAAATAATCGGCCGGCAGTCTGCGCCTTGCCGCCCTACAATGCAGCAACCCGCACTATCCGGAAGGACGCAATGCCAACGTGGCGAGCATTCGGTCTGCGACCGTCATAAATGCATTAACCGGCAATTCCTGTGCGGGCCTCGTTGAGGAAGATAAACATGATCAAACTCGTCGCTCTCTTCAAGTTCAAGCCAGGCTTGTCCCGCAAGGACGGGATAGACTATTATGAAAACCGGCACGTGCCCCTGATCCTCGAGCTCTTTCCGGATCATTTCGTCGATTATCGACGAAACTATTTCGAGCTGGATCGGCTCGTAGTGCCCGAACATGTCGACGCACCGCCGCCGCCGCCCGCGAGCGACATGATGACCGAACTTTGGTTCGAGAGTCAGGAAAGATACGACGCGATGATCGCGGCGATGGGGGATCCGGCGATCGGCGCCAGAGTGGCTGCCGATGAAGCCAGTTTCCTCGATCGCTCCTCGCTCACCATGTTTCTGGTGGACGAACGGCGGACGCCGCCCGGGCCGTCTCTGGAGCGCTGATGTTACTGACTATATCTGCCGATCCTTGCTGGGTTTTGGAGAGTTTGAATGTCCCAAGAAATTACGGCCAGATCGCGTTTCACCGCCATGATGAATCGCGGCGAAAAGCCCTACGGCATATTCGTCTCGTCGATTGATCCCGCCGTTACCGGATTATTGGGAAATGCCGGTTTCGATTATGTCGTCATCGATGGCGAACATGGGCGCAACGACCGCGGCCATGTTGAAAATCATGTGCGCGCAGCCGGTTCCAGTGGCGTGGTGCCGTTGGTGCGGATACTCGAGAACAGTCCTGCCCTGATCCAGTCGATGCTGGACGTCGGTGCCCATGGCATCGTCGTGCCTCACGTCGATACCGCGCAGGATGCGAAGCGCGCAGTCGAAGCCAGCCGATATGCCCCGCGCGGCCGGCGCGGGATGTGCCCCGCCTGCAACAGCGGCGGCTACACGATGGATGGCTGGATTGAGCGGACGCGCGAAGCGGATGAAAATATCATGACCATCCCGATTCTGGAATCGCGGAAATCGATAGAGAATGTCGAAGAAATCGTGGCGGTCGACGGCATCGACGTCGTTCTTTTCGGTCCGGGCGATCTCTCCGCTGATATGGGTCTCGATCTCAACACCGATACGGCGCTGCTGATGGATGCGTGGCGCCGGGTATTTGCCGCAGCGCGGGCGGCAGGAAAATATGTTCTTGCGCCCACGGATTTTGGTTTCGACGAAGCGGACATGCTCATCGCGCCAATGGAATATATGCTGCTCCACAAGCTGGCGCGTTCGATGGTGGCTGAGCACAAAGCCTCGCTCCGCGGAACAGGACGGCGGAACAAGGGAGACAGTAGCGATGGTTGATAGCGAGCGAGGCGGACTGAAGCTCACCCGCCTGTCGGACGACCTTCCCTTCGGCGCCATCGTGCATGACCTGACTTTGGAGTGCCTGGATCGCGCAAGGACAAGGCAGGCGCTTTACGATCTCTGGATTGCCGAAGGTGTCGTCGTTTTCGAGGGTGTGGCGGGTGAGGAAATGCAGCTGAAGCTCAGCAGCTGTTTCGGAAAGCTGATCGCTCACCCCACGCGCGAGGCTCGTGCGGATCATCCGGCCCTGATGACAGTGCGTTATCAGCCCGATGACGGATGGTTACTGACGGTGAATGGCGAAAGCCGCGGTAGCTGGCTACCTTGGCATTCCGATCTGATTTATGTCGATCGCATCAATCGCGGCGGCGTGCTGCGGCCGGTGAAATTGCCGAGCTCCTTGGGAGAGACGGGCTTCATCGACAAAATCCTCGCCTATGAGACTCTTCCCGATCGCTTGAAAAGCAGGATCGAAGGGCTGGATGTCATCTACCAATATGACCTTGACCCGGCACATCAGCGGTTCGGCCGCACGGCGGATGTAACTGTGGAACGGTATACGGAAGGCATCCGCAGCATTCAGAGCCGCTTGGGCGAATTTCCGCGGGTCATCCATCCGATGGTCTATGTTCAGCAGGGCACGGACAGAAAGGTGCTCAATGTTTCACCCTGGTTCGCGGTCGGTATCCACGGGATGGAAAATACCGGCGGTGATGCCTTGCTGGAGGAGGTGGCACAGCATATCGTTCGCAGTCCTCACGTCTATCTGCACCATTGGAAGATGGAACAGATGGTGTTGTGGGACAACTGGCGCGTGCTGCATTGTTCGACCGGCTGTCCTCAGAATGAGGAACGCTGGATGCTTCGTACAACGATCGAAGGCGACTATGGACTGGGCCGGACAGAGCGAAACGCGAACGCCGATGGATTGGACTATATCAGCGTCTGACACGCGATAGTCGCCGCCACCTTCCTGCAGAAGAGACCTAGCCGCTGCCTATTTCTCTCCGCGCGCAAACAGGGCGGGCATCTTCACCCAACCGTTGACATTCCCGATCGAGGGATAGCGAACGGCGTTGTCATGCATTATCCGATAGTCGGGCAGACGATCGAAAACAGCGTTCATCACAACCTCGAACATCATGCGAGCCTGGAACGATCCCAAGCAAAAATGCTTGCCCCGTCCCATGGCGACGTGGCGGTTTGGTGATCGATCAATCACAACGCGGTCGGCATCCTTGAAAACGTCCTCGTCCCGGTTGGCGGAGGCCCACGACATCAATATGGTCTCACCGGCGCCAATCGTCGTGCCGCCGACCTCGATCTCCGCCGTCACCCGCCGCGCCACGTTTTGCACTGGAGTGAAGTAACGAAGAAACTCATCAAATGCGGAGCGTAACATCTTGCGGTCTTCCTTTAGGCGCGACCTGGCGACATGGTCAGTATCGAGATACATTAGCGCATTAGCAATCAACGCCGTCGTGGTTTCAATCGAGCCGCCCATCAGTTGTACGCAAAGATCGAAGATTTCCCCGTCGTCTAGCGGCCCGCCCACGGGTTTCTGCTCCATGAGGATGCTCAGCAGGTCGCCCGTCGGGCGCGTGCGACGGGACGCGATTGCCTCTCGCATCCGATCATAGACCTGTTCAATATCGCGGGCTGCCTTTTCGAGCTCTACCGAACCGCTGGCGTGATAGGTAATCTCATGGAACGGTTTGGCCCAGGCCCACCAGTCATCCAACGGAAACCCGATCAGCGACATCGTGCCAATCGCCGATAATGGGTTGCCAATATCGAGGACGATGTCGATCTGCCCATTTTCTATGTGTTCGTCGATCAACGCATGGGTGTGGGCCGTGAAACTCTCGCGACGGGCCTCAACGGCCTTCGGATTGAAATGCGAGTTTAACACGCCCCTATACCTGTCCCATTCGGGACTGTCGGTTTCCGATGGAATGAACCGCATCGGAAGCGCCGGAACAATCGTCCCTCCTTCCCAACAGTCAAGCTCAGCATTGAAGATCTTGGCGCTACTGAAATTGTCAGCGTTTTCAGCGACAGCGGCGACGTCCTCGTAGCGGGAGGCCAGCCAGAAACCGCCATGGGCATCGCTATGCGCTATTGGACACGTCCGCCTCAGCGCACTTAATTGCAGATGACGGTCGACAAAGGATTCCACTCGCTCCGGGTCGAAGTCGGTGGAAGGAGGGGAGTTCGCCATAGCAGATTCCGTTCAATTGCATTTGGTTCCTATGAACTAACTCAATTGTTCTAAGAACTAGTCAGGGGGCCATCGATAAGCTCGCACGATGGCGTCGGGCAAGGCAACATGCGGCCACTGCACCGATCTGGACTAAGCTTAACAGTTATGTTCACCCCCGAGTGTCGTTGGAGGACGGCGTCTGGATCCCTAAGCTGCGCCTAGCCATGTTCCGCCTCACGAGGCTGGCTGGTCTGCTGCCGGTTTGGTGGACACCGAGATAAGGTGTTTCCACCTATCGGAGATCCAGAATGCAAAGAAGCAGTTCAGCCGCGAGTGGAACATGGCGAAGGAGCAATGCGCAGCGCTCGTGGAAGAATGCTTCATCAGGGCGATGCCGGCCTGAAGGTCAACCGCCTCGCCGCATGCGAAATTCCTAACAGCCCCGGCAACGTGGCACCACGCCGTAAGTGCCCCGTCGGCAACCGGTCTCATTCTGCGTGTTCGGCATTCTCAGGCGCCATCCAACGGCGGGGCAGTTCGTCGAAGGATAATTCACCTAGCGAAGAGCTGTCATCCACTGTCGAAACTCGCCGCATTTCCCGCCGTTCATTGAGGTCAAAGCGCCGGCCGCGATGGAGAACGGATCGATTGTCCCACATGACCACGTCACCAGCTTCCCAAGTGTGGCTGTAAACATGTTCCCGTTGCCCGATATGCTCCAACAACTCATGCACGAGCACCCGACCTTCGGGTACGCTCATGCCCAACACCTTGAACACCTTGTTGTCGACCCAGATCAGCTTGCGACCCGATCCGGGGTGAGTGCGCACCATGGGCCAGCGCACGGGAGGGTAGGTCTGCCGCTGCGCTTCGTCATCCTCTATGCCGAGAAAGTCTCGCGTATAGTTCGCGTAGAAGACCGCCTCCTTGTCACGGATAAGATCCCTGGTTCTCTCGTCGAGATTGTCATAGGCCGCACGCAGATCCGCAAACTGTGTCTGCCCACCCCAACTCGCGGCAGCCTGGCTCGACAGAATGGAATAGCGGAAAGGATGATGCTCATACGACGCGTCACTGTGCCAGTACATGTTGCCAACCGTCATGATGGTCTGCTTATGTTGGCGATCGGCGACTTGACCTGAAGCATCGACATTGGAGATATCGCTTAGCGCAGCATGGCCTAGCCTATTCTGTACCTTGTTGAGCAGCTTTGTCTGTAGACCCGTGTCGAGGGGACCGAAGCTTGAAGCGAATGCCACCTGTTGGTCAGCCGTGATCGGCTGCCGGCGAAATACAAGAACGCCGAATTCTTGGATCTCGTTCTCGATACGCTCCCGTTGCCCGTCGCTTAAAGGTTGGCATAGATCTACGTCCGAAACTTCCGCAGCGAAGACCGGATTAATGGGACGTACGAGCATGTGCCCTCTCCTGACATGGCTTTTCTGTTGGCGATATCGTGACACTAGCCCATATTTCCGTCCGCCTACCGACAACTATGTCAGCTGGTAAACGTGCAATGCTGTTCGTATCCGATCGTGAAACTATTCCCGCTGCGGCAGCCGCCCTACTATCGATGGGCGGGCGGACCAGCCATCGGGGTGATCCCGGAGTGCCGCGCTGCGAAAGCCATGAGCGGAGGATGCAGTGAAAGACTTGCGCAACAAGACCGCAGTGATCGTTGCCGGCGGAAACGGCATTGGCCGGGCCATGGCGCACGCCCTGGCTGACGCCGGTGTGAATATTGTCGTCGCAGACATTCGCGCGGATGCGGCCGAGCATGTGCGATCCGAAATCGTCGACAAGGGCGGGCGGGCGGTCGCGCTCGGAACCGATGCTTCCAAGCTCGACGATATGCGGCGATTGGCCGACCTCGCTTTCGATAGCTTCGGATCGGTCGAGATTCTGTGCAACAACGCAGGTGTCGCGGTTCGACCGTTCCGCGCGATCTGGGATACGAGCTATGCCGACCTGCAGTATATGGTCGGAATCAATATCTGGGGCATCTTAAATGGATACCATGTGTTCGTCCCCAGGATGCGGGAGCAGGTGGGAGAGAAGCATATCGTCAACACATCGTCGCAATCGGCGATCCTGACATACCCGAGCACCTCTGTGTACGCGATGACGAAAGAAGCCGTCACGGGCCTCACGCGCGTCGCCGGCGAGGAGCTGCGCCCTTACGGGTTCGGCTATACGATCCTTTATCCCGGCCTGGTCAACACGCCTGCGGCACAGAAGAGCGGGGAATTACGCTCGGCCGAGGAGCAGGCAGCAGATATGAAGGTGCGCCCCTATTCAAGTTACGTTGAGGAACGGGGCGAAAAACTGACCATGCTCGAGGCGGGCCGCGGCGCAATGACGACGCCGATTGGGGGCGAGCTTTCGCAGAAGGCGATCGAACCGGAAGTTGTCGGCCAAATGGTCGTCGCCGCGATCCTGGCCAACAGGCCAATCTGCTTTACCCACCCAATTGGAGAGGAGGGGCTGGAGGCAAGATTTGGCCCCTACCGAGATGCCTATCATCCTCTCGTCTGAGACGCCAACTGCCCGGCGACAGCTCGCCGTTTGCGCAGGCTACGTCAAGTCGCGATCGCGGCGCCAAGCACCTCGGCCGGAGACCGCACCTCCTCTACCGGGAAAACGGTGAGTTGCGATTGCAACATGAAATGTGTCTCGTCCTCGCGAAAAATCGCCCCGATCTCCGGATCGGCGAGAATTTGCCGGAACTCCGTCCACGCCGCCTCATCCCTCAGCCATATCTCGGTCACGACATCGCATGTGGCGTCGGAATTGCTGGGGCTCGGCGTCCCGTCCTCGTCCTCTTGCAGGACGTAATTGCGACGATAGTCCGTGAACAAATGTCCGAGATATTTGTGAGCGAGCGCGACGTGGCTGCGCTCATAATGGTCGCGGAACGCGGCGGAAGTCATGCCCGGCTTCCGCTGGATCGTCACGATTATCTTCATGTTGAACGCCTTTGATAGGGATTGTCACGCCTTGGCCCTGGGCATAGGTGCGCCGCCGAAGAAGGCATAGGACGGATCGTCCTTGTCCCTTCGCGCCTTGGACAACATATCGACAAATGGCCCTTGCATCTTGAAAACGACCGGGTCGAGCCGATCCTTTTCGTGCATCGCGAGGCGCTCGCTGATCTTCCATTCGCCATCGCGGCATTCGAAGCGATCGAGATAGCGGCCTGGCGACAGCATGTCGTAGGAAACGCCGTCCTTCACCATCCGATAGAAGACAACGACGTTCGACTCGCAAGACGCCTTGTCCCCGTCGATCTCCAGGTTGATCTGGCCCAAGAAGTGCATGCACTGTTCGATGTTACCGCTATGCCGGTCGACCACCCAGTCCGCGAATTCGGTGGGCGAGCCCTCGAACGAGCCGTGATAGTCCATACCGTCGGGGTGATAGCCCGAGATCATGAGTTCCCGGTCCAGCCGGTCCACGCCTCGCGCAATTCGCGCCAGCACGTCTTCGATCTGACGCCGTGCTTCCAGGTTGTGAAGCAACAAGTCCGCATTTATTCCGGGCATCCAGCCTCTCCTCTTCTCATGTGCATATTCACCGTCCCCAGCAGCTTGGCTGCTTACTCGGCCGCCCTGGTGTAGCGCCGTTCCAGGTCAACGAACGTGTCGAGGCGTGCCGCGCGCATCAACTCCAGCGGATCGTGATACTTGCCCGGATGGGCCGCGATATATGCAAGATCCGTGTCGTGCTCCCGTATGTCCTGGAAGAATGCCGCGAGAGCGTTTGCAACCACCCCCAAAGGACTGGCCGCGTACATGACAAGAGAATAGCCCGCCGCGCCCATATCCGACGTCGTGAATCCCTCGGGCGGGCCATTGCCCATACCCATGACGGGCCCGTTGATCTCCGCCAGGAGCTTCCGCGTCCACCGCATCTGCTCCGTGGGCGGCAGACTGAAGAAGGACTGCCCCTCGACATTCATGAGGATCGGCATCACCAAGTCTGCCCCGGTCTCAAGATACAGGTTGCAGCGGTCGACAATCTCCTGAAACGAGATGGTGTCGGCATCGGTCCGCGCCGCGATCACAAAGTCGGGATCGGTCCGTGCGTCCAGCGCCGCTTTCAAGCGATCGACCGCTTCCTCTTGCCCCACGATCGTGCGCCCCGCCAGCAGGGGGCAGTGTTTCGGCATTGCCTGATCCTCAATATGGACGCCGGCGACGCCCGCCCGCTCCATTTCCTTGATCGTGCGGCCGACGTTCAGGACGCCGCCGAAACCGGTGTCGATATCCGCGATCACCGGGATGTCGATGCATCCAGCGATGCGAGCCGCATGGCTCGCAATCTCGGTCATGGTCAACAGGCCGAGATCGGGCGCTCCCAGTTGTGACGCTTCGACACCCAGGCCTGTCATGTGAACGGCACGGAAGCCGGCGGCTTCTGCCAGCCGCGCGGAAAGCGCATCGTAGCAGCCCGGCGCTATCACCAACCCGTTCCTGAGTTCTTCTCGAAATTTCTTCGTCGATCGCATCGTCTTGTCTTTCGCTCTTCGGCCTATGCCGTCTGGGGCGTTGCGCTAACGCGCTGCATCGCCCAGTTGAGACTGCCATCAGCCTCAAGGATGTTCAGGATAAGCGGTGAAACCGGGACGAAAGCCGCCGCCTCGCCGGTTGTCCGGTTATGCGCGTTTCCAGTTGCGAGATCGATCTCCAGCACGTCGCCCTGAGATACGAAAGCCTGAATGCCTCCCATTGGCCAAACCGCGAAGCCCTGATCGATGGCGGCGCGCTGAAACAGTGTATTGACCGTCTCGCACAGCATGGCGCTGATGCCGCCGACCTTGCTCGCCATGATCGCCGCCATGTAATAATGCGCGTGACCCGCGCCGAGCCCCTCGCCCGCTATCACGATGTCCCCACGCGCCATTTCGGTCTTGAAGCGTGGTTCAATCTTTTCGAAGAGATGCTCGGCGCAGGCATTCCATTCGTAACCCATCCCCAGTTCGTCATAATCGGGAGGCACGATATCGAGCGCGCGTAACCCATCACCAAACTTCCACACTTTTCCCAGCAGCTTCATGCCTGCAGCTCCACTTGACGCGCAAGGTACGGACCGGGATCCGCCACTCGGCCCTCAATGGCCGAGGCGGCGACGACTGCCGCATTGGCCAGCAGGATTTCCGCGTCCATGCTACCCATGCGTCCCCGCAAGGTCTCTACGGACGTGGAAATGCAACGCTCGCCGCTCCCCAGCTTGAGCGGCGAAAGATTGCCCTTGTAGCACGCGCCGCAACCCGGTTGCGTGACGGTCGCACCGGCATCGAGCAAATCCTGCAATATGCCGTCTCTCGCCGCATCGCGGTGGGTGTCGGCCGAGATCGGGGTGACGACGAGCCTCACCGATGGATGAACCTTTCGGCCCCGCAGGACGTCTGCAGCCAGCGCGAGGTCGTCCAGTCGCCCACTGGAACAGGAACCGATGTAAGCCGCCGTCACGTCCAATCCAGCGAGTTCATCAACCCTCCGCACGAGGTCGATCTCGTGTGGCCCTGCTATCAGACGCGCCAATGTAGACAAATCAACATCGTAGGTCGCTGCATATTCCGCTTCATCGTCGGCGGCGACCGCGTTGAACGCACTGCGCGCCCGCGGCGAAATATAGTCGATCAGATGGTCATCGGCGGGGAATATAATTGTCAGCGCGCCGATCTGGACGGAGCCGTTGGCGATGGCAAGGCGTACGTCGATCGGCAGCGATCCGACACCGGGACCGGAGAACTCAATGACCTTTCCCTGCACAGATTCGCCCAAATCGGCGATCAATCGATAGACGACATCCTTGCCGTTCACGCCCCGCGGCAGGTCGCCCGTCAGATCGATGCGCACACACTCCGGCACGATCATCCAGATGTCGCCGGTGATGAGGATTGGCTCGGAACCATTAAGAACCGGCATGGCGAAGCAGTTTACTGCCCCCATCGTGGAACTTTGCGTATCCACGCCAAGGCAGACAGCGCCGGGTACCGCCCAACCCTGCTCGACCGGAATCTGATGCGAAATCCCGTTCCGACCGACGTCATAGATATTCTGAGGCGGGATACCCTGTTCCCTGGCGAACTCCTTGATCCTCGGGTGCTCGATTTCGGCTCGAATGGGCATCCAGTCGGGTTGAAAAATGTGATCGAAGCAAAAAATAATTCGTTCGGGATCCCATACTTTCAAATCGCGCGCGCGCAGCTCGTCGATAAAAGGTCCGGCATCGACGCAGGTCAACAGATCGATCTTGACGAGCACCGCGTCGCCCGGCCGCACCTGATCACGGCCGGATGCCTTCGCCAAAATTTTGGCCGTCATCGTCGATCCCATGACAATCTCCCAGCTCGATGTGTTGTTTTCCCGCTCTCGTCGTGCTCAGCCGTGACGCGATCCTAGACCACCCCGGGGCCACGCAGGGTCAGAAAAGCTTTGCCAATCCGCGCATATCGTTTCGAATCACGCAGCTGGCCCAGACAGGAAGCGGGGCAGTCCCCCCGGTGATCGCTGCCCCCCTCGCCGTTTCCGGTGACGCTTTTCTGAAGATCGCCTGAAAGATCAATCTTCGGGTGCGATCGTCACGCGCAAACCATCGAATTCGTCGGTCACAATGAGCTGACAGGAAAGCCGCGAAGTTGCATCCCGATGTTCCGAGCCATCGAGCAGATCATCTTCATCTTCACTCATCGGCGTCAGCTTGTCGGCGAAGTCGGTGTCGATCCTGACGTGGCAGGTCGCACACGAGCAGCAGCCGCCGCAAAGCGCCAAAAGCTCGTCAATGGAACTGCCACGAATATTGTCCATGACCGAAACGCCCACTTCGCCGTCGATCAAATGTTCGGCTCCGTCGCGGGTGATGACCAGGAGTTTTGGCATTAGAGGGAAATCCTTTGCAAAATTGGCGTGTCTGCACTGCCGTGGTGTGTGAAATATTGTCAGCGGATCGTCCATTCGGGCGACATGTGCAGCCGCTAGCTAAACGAAGCTGATCTCCGCCGAACCCAAGCCGTCGATCTGTGTCCGAAACTTGTCACCGGGTTTCGCTGGTTCCAGGGGGACCAGCGAGCCGGACAGGATGATTTCCCCGGCCTTGAGCGGCACGCCATAGCGGCCGAGCGTGTTGGCGAGCCAGGCGACGGCGGTGAGCGGCGATCCCTGCACCGCCGAGCCATATCCTTCGGACAGCAGCCGGTTATTCTTGAATACCTGACATTTGAGCGCGGGCAGATCAAGGTCGCGCGGGTTGACGCGCGCGTCGCCGAGCAAGAAAATGCCGCATGAGGCATTGTCGGCGACGGTATCGACGATCTGGATATTCCAGTCGTCAATCCTGCTGTCGACGATTTCAAAGCAGGTGCACACGGCCTCGGTCGCCGCCAGCACATCTGCGTCGGTGACGCCCGGACCGTGCAAATCCCCCCTGAGAATGAACGCGATCTCCGCTTCGACCCGCGGCGCGATCAGCTTTCCCTCGATCTGGACGGAGGCACCCTGATCGACGTGCATATGATCTGTCAGAAAACCGAAATCGGGCTGATTCACGCCCAGCATATCCTGTACCGCCTTCGACGTTACACCGATCTTTTTTCCGACGACCCGCTCCCCGTCGGCTTCCCGCCGCGCCAATATGCCCAGCGAGATTCGGTAGGCGTGGTCGAGCGACAGCTTTTCCCGATCGCGAAGCGGCGGCACGCTGCGGTTCGCACGCAACGCGCCGAACAATTCCTCGGCATATCGTTCCACCATGCCCTCGTCGCCCATCCATTCCTCCATGAACCATTTCGATCGTCAAATCGGCGGCACTGTGGCCCGCCGACGCTGGCCGTCCCCGGCTCGCATTCAAGCCTCAAGCAGCGGGGCCGTCGCATGCGCCGCAATGTCGGCCGTTGATCGTCCGCCGATCATCCGTTGCAGCACGCCGCTTGCGTCGTCGAGATTTTGCGGCTGGACTATGCCTGCGACAAAGCGGTCTGGACGCAGCAGCACGATCGATCCGTCTGCATCCTGGTCAGCGAACCAGTCGTGCAGCACGTCATTCAGGTCACCGACCAGCGACGTGCCCGGCAGCACCTCGCCCTGGAAGCCGTCGAGTTGCGTTATCGGGACGACCGCGAGCAGCGCGGCGCCCATATCCGTCCAGAACCGCCGCGTTTCTGGCGACATGTGCACTTGGGGATCGGTTCCCCAGGACAGCACCGCGAAGCGCAATCCGATAAAGTCGTCCAGCCGGCTGCGCTTTCCGCCAGGCGCCATCACGTCGGGCTGAGGAAACAATCTGCCCGTCGCCCGCCCTGCTGGCTCTCCATTGGCGGCAGTCAGGATGACGCCGTGGGTGAAGCGCGGCATGGGCTTGAAGCGCATCTGTACGAAATACCGCTTCACGGGCGGGATCGCATTTAGCGCCAGCGCCACCCTGTCGCGGAGCCACGCGATCGCCCTGTTCGTAGGCGCAAAGATGCGGCCGGCCGTTACAGACAGGTCGATCATGGCCTTGGCATGTTTGCGCCGCTCGGATTCATAGCTTTCCAGGATGGAATCGGACGCCTCGCCGCGTACCACCATGCCGAGCTTCCATGCCAAATTGGTGGCATCGCGAATGCCACTGTTATAACCTTGGCCCTGCCAGACCGGCATGAGGTGGGCGGCGTCCCCGGCGATCATGACGCGGCCGCTCTTGAAGGAGCGGGCGAGCCGCGCATTATGGGTGTAGACGCGGCTACGCATGACTTTGGCGCGCTCCGGGTAGGGCAGCGCGCGTGCCAACAGTCGCTGGATGCCCTCGGGGGAGCAGAGCTCCTCTTCCGTTTCATCGCCGAGGACCATGAACTCCAGCCGACGAAGACCGTGCGGCAAGGCTATGGAGACGAAGGGTCGCGAAGGGACGCAGTGCAGGTAGGAATCGGGAAGGCCGAGGGGGTCATTCTCCAGATCGATGACCACCCACCGCGTAGCGTCGGTAATGCCTTCGAACGCGATGTCGAGCGCCTTGCGGACGATGCTGCGGCCGCCGTCGCAGCCCACCAGCCACTTGGCCAGGATCGTCCGCGCGCCCTCCCCGGTCTCGACCGCAACTCTGACGTGATCGCCTTCGTCCGTGAAAGATGACACTTCGGTGGAGAAGGCAATCTGAACATCATCGAACCGTTGCGCACCTTCATACAGGATCTTGTCGACCATCGGCTGAATGAATGAGCTACGACGCGGCCAGCCGAACTCCCTCGTCTTGGGGTCGATAAGCGCGAATGTCTTGCCCGTCATCGTCAGGAAGCGCATCTTTTGAGCGGGCGTGGTGTGACTGGCGATAATGTCCGCAAGGCCAATCGCCTGGAAGCTGCGCAGACACTCGTCGTCCATCCCGACCCCGCGCGGATAGTCGATCAGCCTGTCGCGCTGTTCGAGGACGAGCGCGCTGACGCCCATAAATCCCAGATAGTTCGCGATCGTCAGTCCCACGGGCCCCGCGCCGACGATCGCTACGTCTACAGATTCCGGAAGCGCGGCATCGCTTAACGTCACGTCGTTTCCCCCGTCCCTCGGACGTTGATGATGTTAGCTGGCGGATCGTAGTCCCGTCTGGCTGAAGCGTCGACATGACCTCGGCCGCTCATTTCATGGCCAATGTCAACGTTGCAAAACCGCGGCAGGCAAGGACGGGGATCAAGCATCCAATAGAAAACCCAAATGGATGGCATTGAACTTGTCCGGATCTTCGAACTGCGGCCAGTGCCCGCATCCGTTCATGACCTCGTAGCGTGCGTTCGGAATCAGATCGGCGATCCGCTTGCCCTCTTCAGGAGACGCGGTCGGATCGTGCGAGGTCCACAGAACGAGGGTGGGCGAAGCGATCCCGCGTGTCTCCTCGTCCGAGAACATGTTACGCTGGCGAGTTTCCATGTCCTGCAAGCACAGGATTTTCTCCATAATGTCAGGAAAGCCGGACTGAGCGTAGATCGCACGTCGGGTTTCTACAAGATCGTCATTCACCTTCGACGTGTCGTGCATGAGAAATTCGAGCCGGGTCCGTATTCGCTCGACGCTCGGGTCGCGAACTGCTTCCATGGAAAGACGCTTGATGCGTGCCATGACCTCTGCGTGCGCCGTCCAGCCGCCGGCCGTGTTCAGCACCAGCCGGTCCACGCGTTGCGGATGATGAACTGCTATCCAGGCGGCGACCCATCCACCGAGCGATTCACCCGAAATATGCGCTCGGGTAGCGCCGAGCGCATCCATTACGGCCAGCACATGTGCACCATAGTCGGCGATCTCGTAGCTTCCGCCCGGCTTGTCGCTCCAACCGTGACCAATAAGGTCAATAGCGACCGTCCAAAAGTGCTCGCCATGGGCCGCAAAGTTTCGGCTATAGGCTTCCGAATGGCCGCCGGTTCCGTGCAGCAGCAGCAACAGCGGCTTGTCCGGCGATCCCGATGAGATGAAGCGTGTCTTTATGCCGCCCGCATCGAGATAGCCCTGCGTGAACGACGCGCCCGTCAGATCGGACCAAATAGACCGGTGGTGTTCCGACATTATTCTCTCATCCTTGATACATTCGGTCGTAGACCGGGTTCAGGCAGCGGTTGCTTGTAGAATTCCCATGCCGGTTATCCACTCGTCCACCACTTCGTAAAAAAGCTCAGTTGCCGAATAGTTCGGCCCGAGCGTCGCCAGTGCTGCTATCCATGCACGCGTTTCATGCCCGCCCCGACCCCCGGCCTGCGAAATAGCCGTGTCCGACACCTGATCGAGAACCGAAAGGTCTCCGGCCATGAAAGCATCCAGAAGCCTTCGGTCCCACTCGGCGTTGGCCGGTAACAGGCTGGACCGGCCGACGGCCATGGCATTGCCCTCACCGTGCGCCCGACTCTGCCTTCTGAATCGCTGAGCGAAATCGAGCTGTCCGCCGGTCACCAACAATTCGCGCACTTCTGGCGAAGCGGTTGCAAGCGCAGGAACTGGCGGGTCGTGCGACAAGCCCCCCGATCCGATGATCATAACGCGCTCGGGCGCACGGCGCGCCCAGTCGCCCACCGCACGACCCAGCGCGCGAGCGCGTTCAAAGGTCGGAAGCGGCGGCGAGGCACAATTGACGAAGATCGGGATCATTTTGAACAGCGGGTGCGTTTCCGACAGCCATTCCAGGGGCTGAATACCACCGTGGTCAACCTGCATATTATAGGAAATGGCTGAATCGACGCCGGAAGCGAGGACCGATCGCGCCAGATCGGCCGCGCGACCCTCGGGGATATCGAGCTTCCCTGCAGCCGTTCCATAGTCGCCGATCGACGATCCCTCCACGCCGATACAAAAGGGCGGCAGCAAATTATAGAAAAAGCCGTTGAGATGATCGGGATAGAAGATGATTGTAAGATCCGGCTTCTGCTCAGCGACAAAGTCGGCGGCATTCTGGAGCGCCTTGCTGAATCGCTCTTCTACCGCAGCCTGAGGGCGGTTCCTGTCCTTCAGAGGGCTGTGAGATAGACAGATACACCCGGCAATCATGGCACCCCCTCTGGAAAATCCGTTGTCCGATATGGAATTCGCAATACGCCCAGAGATGATTGAAAATCGCTTGACGATTGGCAACAACCTTTGCCATTGTGTTCGCTCAGTGAACGCAAAAGGGGCGGATTAGACCGTTGGAGCACAATCCTTACAAGGATGTACGGTCCCTGATGCGAGGACTTCAGGTTATCGAAGCACTGAGTGAATCGGGCTGGACGAAGGTCGGAGAACTCAGCGCTGCGACAGGTATCGACCGGTCTTCGACTTACCGCATTATCGGCACGCTGGTCCAACTCGGTTATGTATCGCGGCGGAGCGAAGACTCGGCCCTGGCACTCACTCCGAAGTTCGCGCATTTGGCGGATGGGCTGAAGGACGACGATATCGTCACACAGCTCGCTTGGCCGGCTCTTTTCGAACTCAGTAAGGATATACTCTGGCCCTGCGATTTCGCGAGCTTCGAAAGAGGCCGCGTGTCGATTCGGCTTTCGACTCACAAGATCAGCCCCATGTCGATCCACCGCCGTATGATCGGCAAGGAACGCCATCTGGTCCGTTCCGCGTTGGGCACCGCAATTCTGGCCGCCATGTCCAACGACGAACGGGAATCAGCACTAGAGATTATCGACCGCCTTGGAGGCATCAACGCTGACGACGTGCGCGACCGTGCGACCGTCGATCGGGTCGTCCAGACAGTAAGGGAGCGTGGTTACGCCAGCTCCGCCGGGCAGACTGAGAGCAAAATCAGCGCGATAGCTTTGCCGGTTCTCGCGCCCGGAAACAGAGTGGTCGGTGCCGTCAACATCGTATTCTTTCGCAGCGTCATGACCATAGAACAGGCGGCAGGACGCTATCTGACCAAACTCAAGGCCTGTGTTCACGACGTCGAACAATTGCTGCACGACTTCGATGAGCGGAAGAGGCTATCCGGCGATTGACGCAAATTTCGCTTTAGCGCCAAGCGGCTTGGCTGGCCGCACCACTGTATCAGATGTTCCCTTCCGCCCGCCTCAGCGTGCTGTCAGCCCCCCATCTGCGACGATAACTTGTCCCGTGATGAAGGACGCTTGGTCCGACGCCAGGAAAGCGACAACCGCCGCAATTTCCTCGGGCCGCCCCCAGCGCCCCATCGGAACGCGCAATTTGTCCTTGATGAGCGCATCGCCCTCCGCCTGGAATTTAGTTGTCATCGGCGTCTCGATATATCCGGGGCAGAGCACGTTAACCCTGATATTGTCTCCCGCATATTTCAGCGCGGCGTCCTTAGTCGCCCCGACCACGCCATGCTTGGCGGGTCCGTACCCGGTAGGCCCAATCGACCCGGTAACGCCGGCGATCGACCCGATGTTTACGATCGATCCTCCGCCTCCGCGCTGGAGCAAGGGAATGCTGGCGCGCATCGCACGCCACGTCCCGAGAAGGAACATATCGACGTTGCGCTCAAAATCATCTTCGCGCTCCGTGCTCGTCCGGCCGGCGGAGTTCACAACGGCGTCGAGTCTGCCAAAGCGCGCGATCGCGTCATCGAAACTCGATCTGACCGAACTGTCGTCCAGAATGTCGACGCGGCTGAACGAGGCTTCCCCGCCGCGCGCCTCGATCTCCTCGCGCAACGCAGGATAGGATTTGTCGTCAACGTCCGCTATTACAATCTTGGCCTTGCTCGTCGCTAGGGCAAGCGCGGAGGCAGCGCCGATGCCGCTGCCTCCGCCGGAGACCCAGCAGACCTGTCTAGCAAGACTTGGGTATATCACAGCGTCTTTCATCGCTCTTCCTTCCGCACGGTGCCGAGCCAAGAAGCTTGGGCCGACGTCTAGCTCCCCCTATCTGTTGGAGACCTTCTAACACAATGCGGTTGAACGAAATGTTTTCTAGGCGAACGCGCTTGCTTGCCTCGCCGGCGGCTCGCAATCCGGAAGATGGAGAAGCGGCGTTCGCCCTTGAACTATGGAGCAGCAGTTTCCGCTGAACGCCCAACATGTGTTCTCATAGAGAACATTCCTGTTGTTGGGGGTAGCAGCGTTCGGGCCGCCGACGTATCAGGTTTCCATATAGGCGTGTGCGATGCTTGACATCGACGCTCCCCCCTCCTGACGGCGCGCTGCAGCGAACGGGGGCTCAGGAATAAGTTCGGGTCGCGCCGCAGGCACATATGATCAAGGTGAGGCAAGGTAGATAGATGAACGAAGTCGATATCGGGTCCATGGCCGTAAAATGGGTGTCAGCGTTCGAGGACGCACTTGCTTCGAGCGATGAAGCAAAGTTGGCCCGAATGTTCTGTGACCCCGCATATTTCCGCGACAACGGCGCGCTCACGTGGGATTATAGGCAGTTCAGCGGCCGCGAGCGCGTCATCTCAAAACTTATCATGTTCGCACGCGACGTGAAGGCAAGACATTTCAGAGTTTCCGACAAATGGCCTGCCCCTCACGTCGTGCAGAACGGTTCGGCCTCCACGGTCGAGGCATTCTACGAATTCGACACCGAGAACGCGTCGTGCTTGCTACTGGTCAACGCGGTTCTTGACGAGAGCACGCCCTTCGGGATGAAGGCGAGTGCGATCTTCACCCGGATCGAGGATCTCGACACAATCGTGCGGCCCAAGCCGCATCCCCGGGGCCGCGGCTATGTACCCAAAAGTGCGGGAGAAACCTGGAAGCAGAACCGCGATTTTGCGCGCAATTACAGCGAAGGCAACCCCGAGGTTCTCGTCGTGGGCGCCGGACAGGCAGGCGTCGTAACAGCTGCATATCTGCGCCGGTTTGGTGTCGATGTGCTGAACGTAGACCGGCACAGCAAGGTCGGTGACAGCTGGAACACCCGATACGAAGCGCTGGTCCTCCACAATCCCGTAGAGATGAACCAGTTTCCCTTCCTGCCTTTCCCGCCCCATTACCCCGAGTATTTGTCCAAAGACTTAGTGGGCGAATGGCTCGACCTGTACGCGCGCTACATGGATCTCAATGTCTGGACCGGCACAGAGTTCGTCAGTGCCGAATATGACCATAGCCAACAACGCTGGGACGCCGTGGTCCAACGCGCCGATGGCGCCAAGCGAACCCTGCATCCCCGTCACATCGTGCTCGCGACGGGAGGTATCGGCGGAAAACCGTCCGTACCCGATCTGCCGGGACTGGCCTCCTTCTCCGGGAAGGTCATGCACTCGTCCGAATACACAAAGCGGTCTGATTATGACACCAGGAACGCGATCATTGTGGGTGTTGCAACGAGCGCGCACGATATCGCGAACGACCTCTACAAGGGCGGGGTCGATGTCACGATGCTCCAGCGCAGTCCTGTCGTGATCAATAACGTTGAGACTGCTAATCTGGCCTATGCTGCCTATATGAACCCGGAAATACCGACCGAGTTGACTGATCTACGCTATGGTATCGGTCTTATCGGTCCGCTGCGTGAGACGGCCAGCCGAAATTATCACGAGATGGCCAAGGATCTCGACAGCGAGCTGCTTACCCGTCTGAAGGCCGCGGGTTTGCGGCTTGGCGACGGCGTAAACGGTCAGGGCTGGCTCGACCTCTTCCTTCGCACGGGCGGCGGTTACTACCTCAACACCGGTACGTCGGAAATCATTGCTGATCGGAAGATCAAAATCGAGCAGTTCGACCGGATCGCGGAATTCGTTCCCAATGGTGTGAAGCTCACCGACGGTACCGTGATCGAAGCCGGAATCGTCGTTCTCGCAACCGGCTATGAAAGCCGCAAGGCGGAGGTCGTTGAAGGTTTCGGCGAGGCCATCGCCGAGCAGGTGGGCGAGATCGCACGGCTCGACGACGAGGGCGAGTGGGCCAATATGTGGGGTCAGACCGCTCAGCGAGGATTGTGGTTCAACGGCGGCGGCATCAATCAGATGAGGCCAGGGTCCAAACGCCTTGCGTTGCTTATCAAGGCCGATCTTGACGGGCTCATCCCGGAAGCACGCCGCCGTCGGCCCAAGTTATCCAGGAAGAACGAGAGCAACGAGCAGGCTGTGGAAACGGCATAGCTACGGTCGCCTTATTGAATCTATTCGGAGGATATGGCGACGATCGCCTGTCATAGGGACCGGCATATTGCGTCACTGACACGTCAGTTGGAGCGGGAGATCAGTGAAAGTGAGACCTGTTTAAACATAATATCCAACGGGAGAGAGACGATGTCGGCTAAGGAAATGGTCACGGCGCATCTGGACGCGCGTACTGCCAAAATCCAGGTCAGCGACTTCATTTGGAATGAAGGCGAGGAAATCCATCAGGTCAATGACGACTTCATTATCGGATACCGTCCCTATCCATCGCAGGTCACCGTTGCGGCGAAACTCAAAAGCGGTCGGCTGCAGAGTTTCGGCCAGCTGATGTTCTTCCCGGCCAAGCTCGAGGTCGTCACGGATCCCGCGAACTGCAATGAACGCGTACGCAATGTTCGTTGCCACCTCGACGCCGACTGGCTGCGCCAAATCTGGCGGAGCATGCCGCAATGGGAGAGCAGCAACCTCAGCCAGTGTTTTGACATGAGGAACTTTCGGATCGAGCAAACCCTTCAACGGCTCGGACACGAAGCGCTCAATCCCGGTTTCGCGAGCACGTTGATGGTGGAATCGCTGTCCAACACCATCGCGATTGAGATCGTCCGCCACTTTAATGCGTCATCGGATAGCAGACGCGTTCGGACGCAGGAGGGCAAACTATCCGACGCCGACATTGCCCGGATCGTGGAGTATATCGACAGCTGCGAAAATCACTGCCCGAATATCGACGAAATCGCCAATGTCTGCGACATCAGCTCAGCGCACCTACGCCGTTCCTTCAAGCGGACGACCGGAAGGACGGTTCATGATGCTGTTGAAAGGATCCGGCTTCGCAAGGCACAAGATTTGCTCATCAGTACCGATTTGCCGCTAAAGGTCATTTCGTATCGGCTCGGCTTTGCAAATTCCAGCACCTTTTCATCCACCTTTCGGAGATCCAGCTCGGAAACGCCGAGTGAATACAGGCGGCGTCTCCGAGCCTGACGTCCAATAGCTGTCATGCTATTTGGTAACATCCTCCGCCCGGTCCAGGCAGGGATCAACGCTCGGACACCAAGCCGGCAAAGCGATGATTCGACGAATGAGCAACCGAAAGCTCCCCCCCAATCTGCGCGCGCCATTGCTCGATTCGGCGTAGCGACCTCTCGCAAAGGCAGCGGACGAGCCAGTTCGTTGCGGCTTGCTTTCTGGTTGGGGGTCGCGGCGCTTGCGCCGCCCCAAGTCTTGGCGCATTTATCGGCTGGCACGCAGGCTCCTGTAGTGGAGATGACCAGTCTACATCAGGTCGCCCCCAACATCCTGGTCGCCTTGGACCGGCGCGTGCCACTAGTCCCGAACATCGGCATCATTTCAGGCACCAAGGCCATTCTCGTCGTTGATGTTGGACTGGGCCGAGAAAACGGAAAACGTGTCTATCAGGCTGCGTTGCGTATCGCAAACGGGCGACGTATCTATCTCACCACCACCCACTTCCACCCCGAGCATAGCTTCGGCGCCTCGGCCTTCCCCCGCGCCAGCCTGATAATGAATGCGGCGCAACTCGACGAGCTGCAGGCGAAGGGCCCCGCCTACCTGGAGTTGTTCCGCAAAATCGGCCCGGCTGCCCAGAGCGCGCTGGTGGATACCGTCCCAGCGGAAACTGCGGTCGTCTACCGTCATCGCCATATCATCGATCTCGGCGGCACTGTCGTGGAGTTGCGCGAAGTGCCGGCCCATACGCGCGGCGATCAGGTCATCTTTGTCCCTGAAAGCCGGGTTCTTTTTACAGGTGACCTTGCCGAGACACGCTTTTTCCCAGTCCTCGTCGACAAGGATTCGAACGGATCCAGGTGGATCGACGTACTCGGCCAACTGATTGCTTTGCGACCCGCCGTTATTGTACCTGGTCATGGCGAGGTGACGGATCGCCAGCTGTTGGACGATGTCCGCGAAATGTTGATCTGGATGCGAGCGGAGGTCGATCGGGCGGTTGAAAAATGCCTGCCTACTGAAACGATGGTTGCAGAGATAGTGGCTGCCGCCAGGCGGCGTTATCCCGGATGGGATAACGGACAATATTTATCCTACGACGTCCTGTCGTTCAGAAATGATGCGCTGGCCAAAAACGGAGAAAGCGGCTCTGGTCCGGGAAGCGACAACAGGAAATGAGCTTTCGGAGTCTCCCTTCGATATTTGCTACGACCGATTTTCCCTCGTTCCGGCAACCATCCTGTCCTCGACCAACCGGCGCGTTTCCTGCAGCCACGGCAAGCGATCCATCAGCGCCTCCCGCACTGGTCGATGGTGGACGACGCTGACCGAGATTGCGGCGCAGACATCGATTTCTGGAACCAGGATCGGCACGGAAAGACACATCAGGCCTGGTGAACTTTCCTCGATCTCGGCCGCCCAACCCTGAGCGCGCACTTGCGATAGATATATCCTGATTTCGTCTGGATCGGTAATGGTCGCGGGTGTCAGGGGGATCAAAGGCCCACTCTCAAAATATGCATCGAGTTCGGCGGGTTCGAGTTGCGCCAATAAGCATTTGCCGATGGCAGTGCAGTAGGCCTCCAGCTGGGTGTTCTCCGCCGAATGCACCTCGCCGCGGCCGTAGCGCTGCTTCACGAGATATGTCACCATGGCTCCCTGAAGCACTCCAAGGTGGGTGTGTCCGCAGGCGGTGCTTGCGAGGTCGGCAAGCGGCCTGCGACTGACAGCTGCAAGCAGCGACAGAAGGGCATCGCGCTGGGCCACGCAATGCCATGCGGGTCCGAGATGATAGCGCCCCTTGCGCTCCGCGACGAGATAGCCCCGTGAGAGGAGTATGGTGACGATGCGGTGCGCAGTGGTTAGCGGGACGCCGCAGTCAATTGATAAATCGCGCAGTGAGCACGGTGCGTCTCGCGCAACCCTTTCCAGGAGATCGAAGGTCTTGTCGACGAGCCCAACCAAATTGTTTACTCCCGAAGAAGCCGGCTGTCCGGTCAATTCCGGTTATATGTTGCGGGCTTCGACAACCAGCCCGCGCCCCGCGAAATAGCCGCAACAGACGAGGCTCGCCCGGCTCCTCCCGCTACCTTGCACCTAGACCAGTTGCCCACTCGATATTTAGCGTTTCCAGCCCGATGACGATCCCTCCGTGAAAGCGCGGGGGGGATGCGGGAGAGAGCGAAAAGGCGGGGATACGGCTGAGCCACTGCTCGTACAGAACCCGAAGTTCGAGCCGGGCAAGATGCATACCGACGCAGCGGTGCGGCCCGAAACCGAAGGTCGGGACACCCTTTTCCTTCCGGTTG
This sequence comes from Sphingopyxis sp. 22461, assembly GCF_052044915.1. Classification (NCBI taxonomy): domain Bacteria; kingdom Pseudomonadati; phylum Pseudomonadota; class Alphaproteobacteria; order Sphingomonadales; family Sphingopyxidaceae; genus Sphingopyxis; species Sphingopyxis sp. 22461. Next base: position 9,214 of record NZ_JBQENY010000010.1, on the reverse strand, counting down.
AGCTCGACGGTCAGAGGATCGTTGTAGACCGCCGGGTCGAGACCGGCGGCCGCTGGCACGAACAGCACACGATCTCCCTTCCTCATTGCGAGGCCGTGAAACTCGGTGTCTCGCATGACGATGCGGCCCATGCTGGCAAATGCGTAGCGGCGCAGCAACTCTTCAACGGCAGCAGGAATGAGCGAGGCGTCCGCGCGGAGCCGGGCCTGAAGCGCTTGGTCCGCGGCGAGATGCCGAACCCCGAGGGACATGGCGTTGGTAACGGTGTCAAGTCCGGCCAACATCAGTAGAATGCAGAACCCCATGAGCTCTTCATCGGAGATTGGCCGACCGTTCACGTCCGAGGTCACCAGCTGACTCAGAAGATCGTCCTGGGGAGCCGCCCGTTTCTGGGTGATGAGGGCGCCGAGTTCGCGATGGAAGAAGCCGAGCGCCTCGCTGCGCTTCGTGGCGTCCGGATCCGACAGGAATGTGAAGACATTGTCGCGAAACGCTCGAAAATGCTCGCGCGGGATGCCTGCTATCTCCATGAAGACGAAGACCGGCAGGGGCTCTGCAACGGCGGACACGAACTCGGTCCGGTCCGTGCCTGCGATCTGGTCGATCAGCTCGTCAGCCAGCTTCCTGACGCCGTCTTCCATTCGCACGATCCGAGCGGGGGTGAACGCCTTGTTGAGCGCCGCGCGGTAGACGGCGTGGTCGGGGGGATCCATGTTCAGCGGCACCAAAAGAGGCTCGTCGCTCATGGCCGGAATCTGCATCGATGTACTTGAAAAGGTCTGCGTGTCCCGCGTCGCGTCGAATAGCTCTTGATAACCGCCGATCACCCAGTGCCCCCCGTTGAGGGGGGTGTAAAATATGCGCGGCGTCCGGCCCTCGAACAGGCGCATGATTACCGCGTGAGGATCTTCCTTAAATCCCGGCTGATCGAAGTAATCATATGTAACAATCGCGTTGGCGGGAACGTGATCTGCAACCTTCAGCATTTTTTGATCCTTGGGCACTAGTTTATTGTTTCATCAATGCGCTTGCAACAATGCAGGGTCGCCTCTCAACCCATGTTCGCGGTGACGCCACCATCGACGTGCATGTTGGTGCCTGTGATGAAGTCCGCCACCGGGCTGCAAAGGAACGCTGCCATGTGACCAATGTCGCGCGGCTGCCCGAGGCGGTCAACCGATTGCGGATAGATACGCAATGCGACTTCGATGCTTTTGGCTTCGTCGTCACCCCACCCATGCTCGTCACCGATGGATCGGAGCCACTGATCGATGGCGGGCGTTTGAATCATGCCCGGCGAGATCGCGTTTACCGTGATTCCGGTGCCCCGCAGCGCCTTTGACAGGCTCAGTGCCAGATTGACCATCGCCGCCTTGCTCGCGGAATAGTCGCCAGTAGCGTTTGAGGGATCGGTCGCGACCACACTGCCTATCTGCACGATGCGACCCCATCCACGCTCGCGCATACCCGGCGCCAAAAGATGAATAAGGCGAACGGCTGCCAAAACATTGCTTTGATAGCTCCGCGACCAATCGTCCACGGGCGAGCCAAACCAGTCCAACGCGCCGTCCTGTCCAACCATCCCCCCAGAATTGTTGACCAGAATGTCTATGCCGCCCATCATCGCCAGCGACGCGTGCGCAACCCGCTCGGCTTCGGCCGCGACGGACAGGTCGCCGAGGACCGTTTCACAGACGCCGCCGTTGGCGGTGATCGCTGCCTTTACCGCCTGCGCGCGATCGCTCGACCGACCGTGAACAATTACTTTGGCTCCTTCCTTGGCGAGCGCATGGGCGATGCCCTCGCCAATCCCCGAAGTGCTGCCAGTGACAAGCGCGCGTTTTCCTGTGAGCTGTAGATCCAAATTTCCATCTCCTGGCTGTAAAGCCCTTGCACGCAAAGCTTCTAGGCGCCGATGCCAGAGTTTCTCCGGCACACGGGCGACACATCCGCACCGACCGTCAAGCCGCCACTCACCTCCAAACGAAACACTCGCAGCAATATTTCTGGCCGACTTTGGCTCGCAGCGGCGCACCGCCGCTGCGAGTTCGATACATTCGGGTGCTTGCTTGAATTTCGCACGGTCGCAATTGCGTGTCTAGCAGGCCGTCCGCCATAATATTGTTCCATAAGGATCATCTGTTTCGCGCTCCGCTAGTGCCAGTGGCCCGGCGGCTGCAGCTGCAACTGGGCAGGCAAAATCCGCAAAGGATAAAGGAAAGCCACATCCGTGAATTCGGTAGTGTTGACCGGGCGAGCCTGGCCGTCCCTTATGGCGCCTGAAAGACGGGCGATCCTCCGCGATGGAGAGGCGCAGCCATCGGCAGTTTCATGGGGCAATTTCATGCCCTTTGGTTGTCTGGCTGCGCGATGAAAGGATAGGGACCGCCTGGTCGACGACTGAAACTGCGGTGATCGTGCCGTCGCGGACGCAACGCTTTGCGGGGTCGCCCTGGCGGGTTGCATTTTTATGCGGACGCGCCGTCGCGTCCTGGGGAGAGATTGTTATGAAGACGTTCGTCATAGGTGCTACCGGTTATGTCGGGTCGGCCGTCGCACGCGCTTTCAAGGCACGCGGCCACCATGTAGCGGGTCTCGCGCGCAACGATTCCGCTGTCGAGGTGCTTGAACTGGCAGGCGTCGAGCCGATGTCCGGAACAGTCGATGATGCGGATTTCTGTTCCAGACTGGCCAAATTTGACGTCATTGTCATGGCGGCCATGATCCCGTTCGAACAGGAAGCGCCCTTTATGGCCCGGTTATGCGCGGCGTTCGGGGAACAGCCTAAGCACATCGTCTTCACGTCCGGAAGCGGCGTGCTGTCGATTGAGGCCAAGGACGGAATGTGGAACCAGAACACCTTTGCGGAAGATGATCCCTTCCCTTTCCCGTCGCGTCCCAATCGCGCGATCAGAATTCAGACCGAGGACATGGTGCGTCAGGCGTCCGATGGAGCGCTGAAGACCTATGTCATCCGGCCACCTTTGATCTTTGGCAGAGGCGGAAGCATTCAGATCCCGCAGATTTTCGAATCCGCTCGCCGTACCGGCAAGGCATGTTATCTGGGGGCGGGCCTCAACCTTTATTCAGCCGTGCACGTCGATGATCTCGCGGAGGCGTACTGCCTGGCGGTGGAGCGCGGTACACCTGGCGCCCTTTACCACACCGTTGCCGGCGAGGCGAACTTCCGCAGCATCGCCGAAGCTGTCGCACAGGTGGTAGGATGCGAGACGCAGAGTCTCGACTATGACCAAGCTTGCGAGCTGTGGGGCACATTCTGGGTCGATATCGCGCTGGCAGTGAACAGTCGTTCGATCGCACGCCGGACCGTGGCGGAGCTCGGCTGGTCGCCAAAGCATCTCGATGTGATCGAGGATATCCGGAATGGCTCGTACCGCCAGAAATATGAGGTCCAGAAGGAGACGGGCGTCGAAGCATTTTCTTGGCAGAGCCATGGTTGACACGCTGAAACAGGGCGGCGGACCGAAGAAAAGGGAATATCTGCAATGAAAGAACTCAATGGTCGCGTCGCGGTCATCACCGGGGCCGGAACGGGAATGGGGCGGTCGATGGCCTTGTCGCTCGCCGCAGCTGGCGTCGATCTGGTGGTGTCCGACATTGAAATGGAGGTCGCCGAGCAAGTTCGGGATGAAGCGATCGCGCTGGGCAGGCAGGCGGTCGCCATGCGGACGGACGTCTCCAGGCTCGAGGAGGTCGAAGCGCTCGCCGATGCTGCCTATCAGCGTTTCGGCAAGGTGGATATCCTCATCAACAACGCCGGCGTAACGTTGCGCCCGTTCCGCGCCGTGTGGGACACCTCCTATGAGGATTTCAAGTGGGTGGTCGGGGTCAACATCTGGGGCGTGATCCATGGTGTGCACGTCTTTGTACCGCGCATGCGCCAGCAGACCGGCGAGAAGCATATCGTCAATGTTTCGTCGATGAGCACGCTCGCCAAAGTGCCCGGCCACTCGACCTATGTTTTGACGAAAGCGGCCGTGAACGGGTTTTCCGATGTGATCCGCGAGGAACTCGCCCCGTATGGCTTCGGCGTTACCATTCTCTATCCAGGCTATGTGAAGACGCGCATCGCGACCAGCGAGCGGCTGCGACCGGAACAGGAACGGTCCGATACGCGCAACATTCCAGCTTACGACAGCTATCTCAAGCCCGGAGGCGAGGAGCCGCTTACCAGCCCGGTCCGTATCCAGGATGCTGGCGCGATGCAGGTCGGAATCGAGGCGGACGAGGTCGGCCCCATGGTCGTCCGGGCGATCCGGGAGAACCGGCCCTATTGCTTGACCCATGCCGCCCCGGACGTCCCAATGAAGGAGCAGTTCGACGAGCTGATGAATAGCTATCTTGTTTGATCGCCCAGTGGCGGCGCTTTCGCAGCCGTGCCGCACGCGCGGCCAAGGTTCCGCATCATGAGCCGCGGCCACCGGATCGTGATGCTCTGCGCGCTTACGCAGAATCTGGCCTTTGGCATCATGTTTGGAAGCTTTGGCCCCCTATTGCCCAGCACCGTCGAGCGGTTCGACATATCCCTCGTCACCGCCACGATGGCGATGAGCATGGCAACGCTGGCGATCGCGGCGAGCGCCCCGCTTATTGGTGTCGTCGTCCAGCGGCTGTCTGCGGGCGCCGCCATGACCATCGCCGCTGCGCTGAGCGCCTGCTGCTATGGCGTGATCGCGACCACGCCGTCGTTCGCCGTAGTGATGGCGTGCTACGCCATTCTCGGGGTCTGCGCCGTCACATTGGGCGTCATCGGGCCGCTGACGCTGGTCAATCAGTCCTTTTCGACCAACCGGGGGAAGATGCTGGGTCTCATCCACATGCCGATCTTGTTGATGGCCGCCCCCGTCGCCATCGCCGAGGCGTTCCCCGCACTTGGCAGGACCGGCGTGCTGCTTGCTCTCGCCGCGCCGTTCTTGCTGGTCGCACCAATAATCTGGTGGCAGACTAAAGGCTTATCTCCTGCGGTGCAGGCCGGCCAACCCGCCCCCGCGGACGACCGTGCCGATGCGATTCGGCCCGGCAGCGGTGGTCGTCGCAGTCTTGCGCTCGTGTTTGTGTCATTGGCGATAGGCATTATTGCGGGAAGTGCCGTCGTTTATATGGCGCACGTTGTCCCGTTCGGATTGAGCCGCGGCATGACGCTGCCTGTAGCATCGCTATTGATTTCCCTTTTCAGTGCGTTCGGCATCGTGGGATCACCGGTGGCTGGCTGGCTTTGCGATCGCCTCGGTCCCTACTGGACGCTGGTAGGAGCCGCGCTGGCGATCGCTACCCTATGGCTGGCGCTGCCCATGCTCGACCGCGCTGCCATCTTCGTGGGCGCGTCCTTGCTCGGCTTCTTTGCTGCGCCGATCAATACACTTCATGCCGCGGTTGTCAGCAATCTCTACGGACCCGACGAGGTCGGTAAGGCGATGGGAATGAGTTATCTGATCAAATTACCATTAATATTTGGCATGGCGCCATTAGTGGCGCTCGCCGTCGATCACTTTGGATCTTACAGCGAGGCGTTCGGCTTATTGGCGGTCATTACGGCAGGCGGCGCGGCCCTCTGCGGTGCGGCGATGATCGTTGTTCGCAGCGGCGCGCAGACCCCTCAGGCGACTTGATGCCATGAGCCGCGCGCCTGTGCGCGAATGTGCGATGCCTGGTCGAAGGCTGCGAGTCACGTAAAGGAGAAGATAATGCCAGCAGTTCTGTGCAACAAGGTCGCCATCGTCACCGGCGGCGGCGGCGGCATCGGCGGCGCGACGGCCCGGCTGCTTGCAGAATGCGGAGCCGCTGTCGCCGTGGTTGATATTGTCCAGGACAATGCCGACAATGTTGTGCGCGTGATAGAAGAGGCCGGAGGCTTGGCGGCCGCCTTCCGTGCCGACATCGCGCACGAGGACCAGGTCGAGGCCATGGTCGCGGCAGTCGCCGCGCGCTTCGGCGGGGTGGACGTTCTCGTAAACAACGCCGCTCTGACCGCGCCCGACGACATCAGACCGGACATGGAGGTCGGCATAGCAGAGATGTCGACCGCCGTCTGGGACCGGACAATGGCCGTAAATTTGCGGGGGACGATGTTGTGTTCGAAGCACGCCATCCCGGAAATGATAAAGCGCGGAGGCGGATCGATCGTGAACCTCTCTTCGATCGGGGGGCTACAAGCGCGGCCAACGCTCTCCGCCTATGGCGTATCGAAAGCTGCAGTGAACATGCTCACCCAGTATATTGCTACGGGATATGGCCGGGAGGGCATTCGTTGCAACGCGGTGGCTCCCGGCTTCACGCCGACCGAGACGGGGTTGATCGGTCTGAGCGATGAGGACAGGCGCGTGCGCGCGCGCCATACGGTGCTCGGCCGCTTCGGCGAACCGCGCGACGTTGCCCAGATGATCGCCTTTCTTGCATCCGAAGACGCACGGGTTGTCACCGGGCAAATTGTTGCTGTGGATGCCGGCGTCACAATCCATCTCCCCTGGTATGCCGACCAACTGGAGCGCGGCGGGATGAATTAGCTGGGATCGTGCGCAAGGAATAGAACGACACTGATCGGGACGCGAATCGCAAGCGCCCGCGCGCCGCAGCACCAACCCGGCAAGGCGGTTGCGTCGGCGCGTTTCCATATCGGCTACCGGTTCAGCCACGATGAACATAGCGCCGCGCAGGGGATCTTTGGGCAACGCCCGCGTCGGCGTGATAAAAGCCTCTTATGAAAGGGAGTCGGCGGGTTTCGGGACCGCGATGCCAACATCCAAGCGGCAGCTTGCAGTCTGTGCGTTAATGACTGCGTTCCTCGAGACGTTCGTAAGCGATGTTTTCAGGCCACGGCGGTCCAGGGCATGAGGTTGCGGACGGCATTGGCGGGATGCCCGTTGGCGAGCTTGGTCAGTATTTCGGTCAGCCAAGTGTGGGGGTTGAGACCGGAGAGCTTGCAGTTTTCGATGAGCGTGGCGATGACGGCCCAGTTGTCTCCGCCTTCATCAGAGCCTGCGAAGAGGGCATTTTTGCGGTTCAAAGCGAGGGGGCGGATCGACCGCTCGACGGCATTGCTATCGAGGTCGACCCGGCCATCGTCGAGGAAGCGGGAGAGCCCGTCCCAGCGAGTGAGCGCGTAGCGGATTGCTTCACCGATCTTCGCTTTGGCGCTGACCTGACGGCTGCGGGCTTCAAGAAACCGACGCAGATCGTCGATGATGGCGCGGCTGCGCTCGCCCCGGGCTTGTTGGCGCTGTTCGGGCGGCGCACCTCGCACCTCGTCTTCGATGGCATAGAGCAAGGCGATGCGGCGCAGCACCTCGGTGGCGACCGGCGATGTGTCGGCGAGCTCGTAGAACTTGCGGCGCACATGGGCCCAGCAGAAGGCGAGCCGAATCTGCTGACGCCGCTTCGCCAGCGCGGCATAGCCGCCATAGCCGTCGACCTGCAGGATGCCCGCGAAATCGCCGAGATGGGCTTCTGCCCGCTCAGCCTTGCGGTCGGCGGCATAGACATAGGCGACCATCGGCGGATCGTTGCCGCCCCAGGGGCGATCATCGCGTGCATAGGCCCATAGCTGCCCGGTCTTGGTCCGCCCGCGTCCGGGATCGAGCACCGGCGCCGTCGTCTCGTCGGCGAACAAGCGTTCCGATCTTCGCAATCGCTCGAGGATGTGATCGCGCAAGGGGCGCAAATACCATGCCGCCCGGCCAACCCAGTCGGCCAGCGTCGAGCGATCGAGCTGGATACCTTGCCGGGCATAGATCTGTGTCTGCCGGTATAGCGGAAGATGGTCGGCATACTTGGAGACCAGCACCTGCGCGATCAGCGCTTCGGTCGGGATACCGCCCTCGACGATCCGCGGCGGTGCCGGGGCCTGCACGACCGCACCCTCGCATGAACGGCAACCGTAGCGCGGGCGGCGGGTGACGAGGACACGGAAGGTGGTCGGCACGACATCGAGGCGCTCGGCGACGTCCTCGCCGATCTGATGAAGCGCGCCGCCACAACAGACACAGGTCTTCGTCTCGACATCGACGATCTGTTCGACCCGCTCCAGATGCGTCGGCAGCGAACCCCGGTTGGTCTTCCGCGGCCGCTGTGCCGGAGCCCCGCTTGCCTTGTCGCGAGCGTGTTCGGCCGCGGCCAAGGCCGTCTCGACTTCCTCGAGGGCAAGCTGGAACTGATCGGGATCGAGCTGTTCGGACCGGCGGCCAAAACGGTGACGCTGCAGGGCGTCGATGATCGCTTGTAGACGCTCGACCTCGGCTTTGAAAATCTTGAGCGCATCGAGCTCGCGAGCCTGTTCGAGGACGAGCGCGCGAAGCGCTTCAACGTCATCGGGAAGGTCGGCTTCCATGAGCATGGAAGCAGTGAATCAGCATGGGAAGGCCGCGTCAACCGGCAATCTGCGGAGCGATCGGGCGGCGTCCGCCATGCACTCGGCGCCAGTCCAGACCTTCCAGCAGAGCGCCAAGTTGTGCCGCCGTCACACGCATCACGCCGTCCTGAATCCCCGGCCACTTGAAGCTCCCTGACTCCAGCTTCTTAGCCATCAGGCACAGGCCGGTTCCATCCCACCAGACCAGCTTGATCCGGTCGGTCCGCTTCGCCCGAAAGACGTAAATCACCCCGGAAAAGGGATCGCCGCCATACTCGGCACCGACCAACGCCGCCAACGCGTCCGGCCCTTTGCGGAAATCTACGGGCCGCGTTGCGATCATGACGCGGGCGCCAGCGCCAGGCCCGATCATCGAGCCGACCGAAGGGCTTGCACCACGGCAGCAGCCAGATCGGCCTTGGCCGTTCGCCCAATCCGGATCACGGCACCATCGATCTCCACTTCTATCGCGACATCGCTGCGTCGGGCGTTGTCGGCGACCACCGGCACGAACATCGGCTCCGCATCCATCGAGCCACGCTGGGCTTCCAGCGCGTAACGAAGCTCGCGGCGCCAGGTGTAGAGCTGGGAGGTCCGGATATCGTGCCGCTGAGCAAGCGCCGTCAGATTATCGCAATGCTGCGCTTCTGCGACGATCGCCAACTTCTGCTCCACGGTCCACGATCGGCGTCGACCGACCGTCCCACTGAACACCTCGAGGCGCCGGGCCGGCTCCGGACTAACTCCAGTGCGCGTGTCCAGTCCGGTCGTTAGCGTCGCGTCGTCCATATCCCCTCTGGTCTGCCTCAATCACGAAACCAAACAAGGTGGGGCCCGAACATCGCTTAC